>JAEWCY010000130.1 GCA_023390395.1 Pseudomonadota bacterium
AGCGCAGGCCGCCGGGGGGCGGTCCGGCCGGACGGGGAGCGGGCGGACGCGGGCCGCCGCCTCCGCCGAAATGCGGTCCGCCACCGCCGCCGTGCGGACCGCCGCCGCCGCGGAACTGGGCCTCGGCCGGGCTCGTGAACAGACCCGAGAAGGTCAGCAGGCGCGAGGCGTCGAACACCAGGGAGAACGCCGCCACGAAGACGAGGATCATGGAGGCGCGGCGTTTGAAGGAAGAATGTCGCTTCATGGCCGCCTCACTTGGTTTTGTTCGCGTCTTCCATCATCGGCAGAAAGTCGATGCGACGCATGCCCTCGACGGGCTTGAAGGTGAAAAGGCCGGGCTGCAGGCGCGGCGAGACGTCCCAGTCGGTGAAGGTCGCCTCGTATTGCGGCCAGCCCATGATTTCCTTGTCCGTGATGACGAGCTTGCGGGGCAGCGGGACCTTGCCTTTTTCCACCCACAACTGCCAGTCCACGTTCTTCTGGCTGAAGGCCAGGTGGTCGCAGGCCTTGCCGGCGGCCTGGTGCGCGCCCACGCAGTCGCCCGTGCGCACGTTTTCCAGCATGGCTGGGCAGGGATCGGCCGAGAGCAGGTCGCTTAACGGAGCGTTCAAGCCGTACTTTTCCGACAGCATGTCGATGGTGGCGTCGAAGGTCGGCGGCGCGTCGGTCACGGCGTAGACGCCCCGGTCCATGTCGGCCACGGTGACGGTCTTGCCGTCGTAGATGAAAAGCCTGTCCCGGTCGTCGCCGACGACGTGGGAATAGACCTTGTCCGGCCGCTTGACGGCGACCGAGGCCGTGCGCGAAACCTGGACCGACTGGCCGTTGGGATAGACCTGGTCGGTTTCCACCTCGGCGGTGAAGGTGAAGCTCTGCAACGACTTGAGGTAGTTGCACATGGTGCTCATGGGCGCGGCGGCCTCGGGCGCGATGTCCGGGGCTTTGGTCTCGGCCGGAGCCTTGGGCTGCTCGGCCGGCGGCGCGGCGAAGGCGGCCGGCGCGGCCAGCAGCAGGAGCAGGCCCGTAATCCAACACAGATGGCGCATGAAATCCTCCTTGCCGGCCCGCCGGTTGGCCCTTGGCGAACCGTTTTGCTCGTATTTTCACCCTAGAAGCCGGGGCTCCGGGTGTCAAGGAATCCGGGGCGGCGCGGCTTGCCGGACGCGGCGGTCTGGTTTACCCGGGAGCAGGAGGCGGCATGCTGCGTGAACTGTTCGCCCTGTGGCGCGACCGTGGTTCGGCCCTGGCCAGGAGCCTGGGACAGGACCGGGAGGCCGTGTCCATCGACGCCCGGCATCGCCGCTGCCGGCGCGCCTGGGCGTCCCACATCGAGGCCACGCGGCGCTGCGTCCTGGACGCCGCCGCGGCCTGCGCCGCGACCGACACGGCCCTGGTCCTGGGTTCCGGGGCCTGCCTGGACGTGCCCGTGGCCGAGCTGGCGGCGCGCTTCGGCAAGGTGGTGCTCGTGGACGCCCACCATCCCCAGTCGGCCCGCCGCCTGGCGAAGGCATTTCCCAACGTGCGGCTGGTGGCGGCCGACGCCACGGGCCTGGCCGGCGCGGCCAGGGACGCGGCCAGGGGGCGCGCCCCCCTGCCCTGCCCGGCGCCCGCGCCGGACCCCGTGCCCGGGCTGCGGCCGGATTTCACCGCCTCGGTCAACCTGGCCTCCCAGTTGCCCATTCCATTTTATGCCCTGCTCGGGCGCAAGCTGCCCGAGGCGGCGCGCCAGGTCTTTCTGACGGGCCTGGTCGCGGCCCACCTGGACTGGCTGGCCGCCCGGCCCGGCCGGGTTTGCCTGGTGTGCGACACGGCCTGGGAGCGGGCCGACGGCGACACGATCCTTGAAAGCCGCGACGCCCTGGAGGGCGTGGTCCTGCCGCCGCCCGAGCGCGCCTGGCTCTGGGACATCGCCCCGCGCCCCGAGGAATCCCACGCCTACGACCGGCGCAACCGCGTGGCCGCCTACACGGACTTCGCCGCCGCCTGGACCGGACGTCTGGAAAAAAGCCGCGACATGGCGTAGCATCGGCATGCGGCATCCGTCCCGTCGCGAAACCGCCACTCCCGACACCCGCCATGAACGAAACGCCCGATACCGGCTACGTCCTTATCGCGCCGCAGGATTCCACCTACACCTACCTCGTCGACCAGACGACCGGGGCCGTGGTCCATTCCTGGAAAAGCGCCTACACCGCCGGCCTGGCCGCCGTGCTCACCGACGACGGCCACCTGATGCGGGCCGGCAAGGTCGGCGACGACCACATGCTGCACGGCTCGGGCGGCGTCATCGAGGAATACGACTGGGACGGGAACCTCGTCTGGCAGTACTACGACCACAGCGAGCAGGAGTTCCAGCACCACGACTTCACGCTCCTGCCAAACGGCGACGTGCTGTTCATCGCCTCGGAAGTGATCCCGGCCGCAGAGGCCGTGGCCCTGGGGCGCGACCCGTCGGAACTGCGCGACGGCGTGCTCCTGGCGGACAAGCTCGTCGAGGTCAAGCCCGTGGGCGCGTCCGGCGGCGTCGTGGTCTGGCAGTGGCGGGCCATCGACCACATCGTCCAGGACCGCGACCCGGCCAAGGCCAACTACGGCGACGTGGCCGCCCACCCCGAGCGCATCGACGTCAACTACCAGGGCCGGCCCCTCTATCCCGACGGCTGGACCCACATCAACGCCGTGGACTACGATCCGGCCACGGACCGCATCCTGGTGAGCGTGCGCAATTATAATGAATTGTGGGTCGTCGACCACGGCACGACCACGGCCGAGGCGGCCGGGTCGGCCGGCGACCTGCTGTGGCGCTACGGCAATCCCCGGGCCTACCGGGCCGGCGACGCCTCGGACCAGGTGCTCTTCGGCCAGCACGACGCCAAATGGATCGACGACGGCCTGCCCGGGGCCGGAGACATCCTGGTTTTCGACAACGGCGTGGACTGCCCTCGCGGCCAGTCTTCGCGGGTGCTGGAAATCGCCGTGCCCGAGGCGGCGACGTCCCGGCCGGGCCTGGCCGACAAGGCGGCGACGGTGGTGTGGTCCTACGCCGCGCCCACGGCCACGGACATGTACTCGTCCAAGATGAGCGGAGCCCAGCGCCTGCCGGACGGCGACACCCTCGTCACCGTGGGCGACACGGGCCATGTCTTCGAGGTCACGCCCCAGGGCGACACGGTCTGGAGCTACGACACCGACCTGGCGCTCCTGGAGGGCGCGACGTCGCGCCAGGAGGGAGCGGTCTTCTACGCCACCTGGTACGCCGCCGACGATCCCGCCCTGGCCGGGCGGGCCCTCGAGGGCGAGGACCCGGAGCTGGGGGCCCTGGCCCGGCTGGGCGCGTCCGAGATCGCCGACGCCCTGCGCCTGGCCCGGCTTTCCGGTCGGGCCGCCGCCCTGGCCCCGACGCTGGCCCGGACCTGAAAACGAAGCGGCCGCGCGTCCCGGCCGGCATGTCCGGCTGGGGCGCGCGGCCGCGAAAAATCCGCTCGGCCGGTTACTTGCTCTTGTATTCCTTGGCCTTGGCCTCGTACAGCTCCTCCAGGTAATCGGCCTGAACCTTGAGCTTTTCCGCCTTGGTCATAAGCTGCCCCACCTTCTCGTCCAGGGCGTGCAGTTCGTCCTCGGCCGCGCCGGCGGCCTTGCGGGCGATGCGCTCGTTGAGGGCGGAATTGACCGCATGGATGGCGTCCCGGTAGTCGTTTTCGGCGTGGCGCAGCTCCCGGCGCAGGGCTTCGGGCATCATGGACTCGTAGTCCTGGGCCGCGGCCGGCACGGGAACGAGGCTTGGGACGGCGCACAGGGAAAGCAGCAAAAGGACGAGGGCTGCGGCGCGAAGGAGACGGCTGGCCGGAAGAATCGAAATGCCCATGGCATGCCTCGCGATGAAGTGTGGTATTGC
The DNA here is from genome assembly GCA_023390395.1 of Pseudomonadota bacterium. GTDB lineage: Bacteria > Desulfobacterota > Desulfovibrionia > Desulfovibrionales > Desulfovibrionaceae > Solidesulfovibrio. Next base: position 3,899 of record JAEWCY010000130.1, read on the forward strand.
GCCCGGCCGCGCGCGGGCCGCGGGCGGACCACACCGTTGTAGGCGTGCGCCGCTGAAAATACAACCGCCGAGAGCCCCTTGCCCGCAGCCGGCGCGCCATTGACCCGCTTGCCGGATGCGGGGTACACCCCCGGGCGAAATTTCCGGCGCTCCCGAGGCGGGAGCCCGCCGCCAAGGAGCTTTCATGGCCAGGTACGAGACGGTCATCGGCGTCGAGGTGCACGCGCAGCTCAAGACCGAAAGCAAGATCTTCTGCTCCTGCTCCACCCGCTTCGGCAACGACCCCAACGAGAACGTCTGCCCGGTATGCTCGGGCATGCCCGGGGTGCTGCCGGTGCTCAACGCCAAGGCCGTGGAGTACGCCGCCAAGATGGGCCTGGCCACCGGCTGCACGGTCAACCCCGTTTCGGTCTTCGCCCGCAAGAACTATTTCTATCCCGACCTGCCCAAGGCCTACCAGATCTCCCAGTACGAGCAGCCCATCTGCGAGCACGGCCACATCGACGTGGTGGCGGACGGAGCGCCCAAGCGCATCGGCATCACCCGTATCCACATGGAAGAGGACGCCGGCAAGAACATCCACTCCGCCGCCGACAACCTGAGCTACGTGGACCTCAACCGGGCCTGCGTGCCGCTGATCGAGATCGTCTCCGAGCCGGACATGCGCAGCCCCGAGGAGGTCGTGGCCTACCTCAAGGCGCTTCGCGCCATCCTGGTCTACCTCGACATCTGCGACGGCAACATGGAGGAAGGGTCGTTTCGCTGCGACGCCAACGTGAGCCTGCGCCCCGTGGGGCAGGAAGCCTTCGGCACCCGGGCGGAGCTCAAAAACCTCAACAGCTTCCGCCACGTGCAAAAGGCCATCGAATACGAGGTGGAGCGCCAGGCCGACATCCTCGACGACGGCGGAGAGGTCGTCCAGGAGACGCGCCTCTACGACGCGACGAAAAACGTCACCGCCTCCATGCGCGCCAAGGAGGAAGCCAACGACTACCGTTATTTCCCGGACCCGGACCTGGTGCCCCTGACGCTCGAGGCCGCCGCCCTCGACCGCTGGCGGGACGAGCTGCCGGAACTGCCGGCCGCCCGCCGGGAGCGCTTCGCCGCCACGCTCGGGCTTTCGGACTACGACGCCGACGTGCTCACGGCCGAGCGCGACCTGGCCGACTACTACGAGGCCGTGCTCGCCGCCGGGGCCGACGCGAAAAAGGCCGCCAACTGGGTGCAGACCGAGCTTTTGCGCGAATGCCACCAGTCCGGGACCGCGCCCGGGGCCTGCCCCTTGAGCCCGGACAAGCTGGCCGGGCTGATTGCGCTCGTGGACGACGGCGTCATCTCCGGCAAGATCGCCAAGCAAATTTTCCCCGAGCTTTACGCCGACGGCCTTGACCCGGCCGCCTACGTGCGCGACAAGGGCCTCGCCCAGATATCCGACTCCGGAGCTCTGGAATCGGCGGTGGACGCGGTGCTCGCGGCCAATCCGGCCGAGGTCGAGGCCTACCGGGGCGGCAAGAAGAAGCTCATGGGATTTTTCGTGGGCCAGATCATGAAGGCCACCAAGGGGCAGGCCAACCCGGGCCTGGTCAACGAACTGCTGGCTAAAAAGCTGGGCTAGGTCCCCCGCGGGGGGATTCCCCCGCGCGCCGCGCCCCGGGGGATCGTCCCTCCGCCCCTGTCCCGGGGGCATCGCAACACCGTATCCTGTGATGACGGAACCAAGACCATGACCGACCACATCGCCTTTTGCGCCGAACGGCAAGCCCTGCTGCTCCTGGACCAGCGCTTCCTGCCCGACCGCGAGGAATCCTTCGTCTGCCGCAATACCGCCGACACCATCTACGCCTTGCAGACCATGGTGGTGCGCGGCGCGCCGGCCATCGGCGTCACCGCCGCCTACGGCTGCTACCTGGCCGCCCGCGAGGCCGGGGAGGCCGGCGACGGCTGGAAGGAGCGCCTGCGCGGCCTGTTGACCGAGCTGGAAGAGGCCAGGCCCACGGCCGTCAACCTGCGCTGGGCCGTGGCGCGCATGCGCGAAAAATGGCGCGAGATCGGCGACGTGGCCCGCGACGCCCTGCTCTCGGCCTGGCTCGGCGAGGCCCAGGCGATGCACGCCGAGGACATCGAGATCAACAAGGTCATGGGCAAGTTCGGAGCGGCGCTCATCGCCGACGGCGACACGGTCATGACCCACTGCAACGCCGGAGCCCTGGCCACGGCCGGCTACGGCACGGCCCTCGGCGTCATCCGGGCCGCCTTCGAGCAGGGCAAGAACATCCGGGTCATCGCCAACGAGACCCGGCCCTTTCTCCAGGGCGCGCGCCTGACCGCCTACGAGCTGGCCAAGGAAGGCATCCCGGTCACGGTCGCCTGCGACAACGCCGTGGGGCACCTCATGAAAAAGGGCATGGTGCAGAAGGTGGTGGTCGGCGCGGACCGCATCGCGGCCAACGGCGACGCAGCCAACAAGATCGGCACCTACACCGTGGCCCTGGCCGCCAAGGCCCACGGCGTGCCTTTTTACGTGGCCGCCCCGGCCTCGACCTTCGACCTGACGCTTTCCAGCGGCGAGCTGATCCCCATCGAGGACCGCACGCCCCGCGAGGTCACCCACGTGGGCGAACACCGCATCACCCCGGAAAACGTGCCGGTCTACAATTTCGCCTTCGACGTCACCCCGGCCGAACTCATCGCCGGCATCATCACCGAGAAGGGCGTGCTCACCGCGCCCTATACGGACGCCATCCGGGCCGCCATCGGCGGCAAGTAACCCGCAACCGCTCTAGGACGTGCCATGCCTCTGGATGAACGGATCATCACCGAAGCCATCGTCGACGAGTACTTCGCCAAATTCAAATCCAGCCTGGACCTGGACGTCGCCATCGTGGGCGGCGGCCCCTCGGGCCTGACCGCCGCCCGGCTGCTGGCCGCGGACGGCATGAACGTCGCCCTGTTCGAACGCAAGCTGTCGCTGGGCGGCGGCATGTGGGGCGGCGGCATGACCTACAACGTCATCGTGGTGCAGGAGGAAAGCGTCCACCTGCTCACGGACGTCGGCGTGCCGGTCAAACGCTACAAGGACAACTACTTCACCGCCGACGCCGTGGCCGCGACCACCACGCTGGCCTCCGCCGCCTGCCTGGCCGGGGCCAAGGTGTTCAACTGCATGAGCGTGGAGGACGTGGTCCTGCGCGAAGAAAACGGCGGCAAGCGCGTCACCGGCATCGTCATCAACTCCTCGCCCGTGGAGATCGCCGGCCTGCACGTGGACCCGGTGGTCCTCGGCTGCAAGTACCTGGTCGAGGCCACGGGACACGCCGTGGAAGTGCTGCGCACGCTGGTCAAAAAAAACGACGTCAAGCTTTTCACCCCCTCGGGCGGCATCGAGGGCGAGCAGTCCATGTGGGCCGAGGTGGCCGAGACCAACACCGTCAAAAACACCCGGGAGATCTTCCCCGGACTCTACGTGGCCGGCATGGCCGCCAACGCCAGCTTCGGCTCCTACCGCATGGGGCCGATCTTCGGCGGCATGCTGCTCTCCGGCGAGAAGGTCGCGGCGGACATCGCCGCCAAGCTGCGGGGATAGGACAAGAAAAGAATGCCTCCGGCGGCCAGGAGGGGGCGAGGCCCCCTCCTGGACCACCCCGTTCCGTTTGAAACGGCCCTATCCGGGAGGGAGTTCGTTATGTCCGTCGCGCGTTATCCGGACCCGGGCGTCCTGTACCCGATCGCGGGCTACGACAAGCTCGTATTTTTGAAGAACTGCATTACGCGGCCGAACATCCGCGTGGGCGACTTCACCTATTTCGACGTCACCGGCAGCCCCGGAGCCAGGGCCGAGGACTTCGAGACCCGAAACGTCCTGTACCATTTCGATTGGATCGGCGACAGCCTCGTCATCGGCTCCTTTTGCGCCCTGGGCAGCGGCGTGCGCTTCATCATGAACGGGGCCAACCATGAGCTTTCCCCGCTGACCACCTACCCCTTCGGCATCTTCACCGACGGATGGGAAACGGCCGCGCCCCTGTGCCAGACACGCGGCGACACCGTGGTCGGCAACGACGTCTGGATCGGCTACGACGCCACCATCATGCCCGGCCGCACCATCGGGCACGGGGCCGTGGTCGGCTCCGGCAGCCTGGTGGCCAAGGACGTGCCGCCCTACGCCATCGTCGGCGGCAACCCGGCCCGCGTCATCCGCCAGCGCTTTCCCGACGACGTCGTCGCCCGCCTGCTGGCCGTGGCCTGGTGGGACTGGCCGCCGGAAAAGATCGCCCGCCACCTGCCGCTCGTCGCCGGCGCGGACGTGGACGCCCTGGAGCGGGCCGCCGCCGCGTCCTGAGCCTTTCCTTCTTTCCCGAACGATTGACCCGGCCGGGCGCTTTTCGTATTTGCGGTTGACAAGGCGGGAAAGTCGTGGTCAAGCCACTGGCTCCCGTCGGCGCGCGAGCCTCGCGCCGCCTTTTTCCCAGCCCGTCAAGGAGAAACGTCGCCCCATGCCCCCCATCGTGGCCATCGTCGGACGCCCCAACGTAGGCAAGTCCACCCTGTTCAACCGCCTGGCCAGACGGCGCAAGGCCATCACCCACGACCGTCCCGGCGTCACCCGCGACCGCCTGGAGGCCACGGCCCTCCTTGAGGACCGCCCGGTCACCCTGGTCGACACCGGCGGCATGGACTTCGACGCCCCGGAGGGACTCGACCGCCAGATCGTGGTCCAGGCCGAAATCGCCCTGGCCATGGCCGACGTGGTGCTTTTCCTCGTGGACGGCCGCTCCGGGCGCACGACCCTCGACGACGAGGTGGCCGACCGCTTGCGCCGGGTGGGCAAGCCCGTGGTCGTGGCCGTCAACAAGGTGGACGGCGAGGAGCTCGAGCCGGCCGCCCTGGCCGATTTCCACGCCTGGGGCCTGCCGCTGCTGTCGATTTCCGCCGCCCACGGCCACGGCATGAACGCCCTGGCCGAGGCCCTGGCCGACGCCCTGCCCGACGAAGCGGCCGAAGAGACGCCGCGGGAGGCCGCCGAAGCCGGGCTGCGTCTGGCCGTGCTTGGCCGGCCCAACGCCGGCAAGTCGTCCCTGGTCAACGCGCTGCTCGGCGAGGAGCGCGTCATCGTCAGCGACGTGGCCGGCACCACCCGCGACGCCGTGGACGCGGCCGTGGTCAAAAACGGCAAGCGCTACGTGTTCGTGGACACGGCAGGCGTGCGCAAGCGCACCCGCATCACCGACGACCTGGAGCGCGACAGCGTGGGCAAGGCGCTTGGGAGCGCCAAGCGGGCCGACGTGGCCGTGGTGGTCATCGACGCCACGGGCGGGGTCGGCGTCCAGGACAAGCGCCTCCTCTCCTACCTGGACAAGGAGCGCACGCCGTTTCTCATCGTGGTCAACAAGATCGACCTCATCGCCCAGAAGGACATGATCGCCCTGCGCAAGGACATCGCGGAGGAGCTTCGCATGTGCTCCCACGTGCCGGTGCTCTACATCGCGGCGGCCAAGGGCAAGGGCGTGGCCAAGGTGCTGCCCATGGCCGAGGCCATCTGGGAGGAGTGCAAGATCCGGGTGGGCACGGGCGCGCTCAACCGGGCCATGCGCGAGGTGCTGGACAAGCACCAGCCGCCCCTGGTCAACGGCCGCCGGGCCAAGTTCTACTACCTGACCCAGGCCGCCACCCCGCCGCCGACCTTCGTCTTTTTCGTGAGCGACACGGCGCGCGTGCGCGAATCCTACGCGAAGTACCTGGAAAACGCCCTGCGCAAGCTCTTCGGCATCACCATGGCCCCGGTCAAGGTGGTGTGCCGCGACAGCCACAAGCCCAAGGAATAGCCGGGCGCGGCCGCGATGCCGGCCGCGCCCTCCCCTGCCCGTTCCGAGCTTCCCGCGTGCGCGGCCGTTCCCGAACGGGTCCCGGCCGGACGGGTCGCCGCCCTAGCGGTATTCGATGCCCGCGTCGAAGAACTTGCCCACGCCGTATTCGCGGCGGCGGAAGAACTTCTCCGGGTCCGGGCCGATGATCTGGAGCTCGGGCTGGCTGGACTGCATGGAGAGCGCGATGTGCATCTCCTTGGTGCAGCCCGTGGAAAAGGTCGCGTCCTTGCCCGCCCACACCGGCGGCACCTGCCGGCCCAGCAGGCCGAAGCTCTTCTCGATGTCGAAGTGGGTCTGGAAGCGCCACACGTCGATGAGCCCGCTGCGCTGCACCTTCTCCCACATGAACATCAGGTCGTCGGCGTCCATGCCCTCCTCGAAGTGCTCGGCCGGATTGATGACGAAGGTGCCGGGCAGCTTCTGGCGGACATGCGCCACGAAGGCCGTGACCAGCTCGATGGCCGTCTGCGTCTGGCCCGGGATGGAGCCGATGATGGCGCTGTAGAACATCACCGACTTGCCCGAGGCCTTGGCCGCGCGCATGCCGGCGATGATCTCCTCGGCCTTGGCCGTGATGTCGGCCTCGGTGAACGAGCGCGCCCCGGGAGCCCTGGGCTTGAAGTCGAGGGCCAGCCCCCCGGCCCCGTCGCCGTAAAAGGAGGCCACGTCCCGGGTGAACTGGTGGCTCGTCTCGATGAGCCGGCGGTGGTTGAGGGGGCCGCGGGCCAGGATCAGGTCAGCCTCCTTCCAGGCCCGGGCGAAGGTCACGGAAACCCGGTAGAGGTTCAGGCGCTCGCGGGTGCCGTCGGAGATGACCGTCAGGGGGTATTCGCGCATGACCTGGAGCAGCGCGTTCTTGCTCGCCCGGTGGTCGGTCAGGAAATGCGCCCCGGCCAGGGCCGCGTCCAGGAGGGGGTCGGCGTCCGGGTCCCAGATGGTCGGCGCGTCGTAGTAGAACCCGTCCTTGAGGGCGACGATGACCCGATGCCCCAGGCGCAGCAGCACCCGCACGGCCAGCAGGTCGAAGAGGATGCTCCCGGAGGCGTCGGGCATGAAGAGGATCTTGAGCCCTCCGCCGGCCCGCCTGGGGTCGAGCAGGGCCTCCAGGCGGACGAAGCCCTCCGGGAAGGCGGCCAGGGCCGCGTCCAGCCCCTCGCGGCCGGGAAAGGCCTCGGAGCCGTCCCAGATGCCGGGCATGGAGCCCAGGAGCAGCAGGCGGCGCAGCTCCAGCATGTCCAGGGCGAAGCGCAGCTCGGGGATGGCCCGGCAGCCCGGCAGGTCGGACGGGCAGGCGTAGAGCATGGTCCGGAAGGCCTCGCCCTGGATGAAGGCGAAGGCCCGGCGGTTCATGAGCCGCTTGCGCTCCCGGTGGGGGTCGTCCAGGCCCGACTGGGTGAGGAAGATGGTGCACAGCCGTTTGGCCAGGCGCGACGGGATGAGCGTGGGCCGGGTCATGGCCTGGCGGTACTTGAGTTCGCACAGGCTTCGGATCTTCACCGCCGTGTAGGCGTCGGGCACGAAGGCGTCGATGAGCCGGCCGATGCGGGCGAGCCTGGCGTCGTATTCGGCCGCCACCTTGGGGTCGGCCCGTTCGCTGACCAGGTGGGCGAACATCTCGTCCGAGCACGGCACGTAGATCTCGTCGGGGGCAAGCGACACCATGAACCGCAGCTGCTCCGGCGAGGCGTTCTTGTCCGGGGCGATGAAGTGGTCCAGGTTGTTCTCGGTCATGAAATGCAGCAGCCAGGCGTCGCGCACCGGGTCGCCGCCGTAGCGCGGGGCCTGGCCCGGAGCCAGGGAGATCGGGGAGGGACCCGCGCCGTTCATGGCCGGTTGATGAAGCCCTTGAGGCGCAGGCGGCCGAAATAGCTGTCGCCCGGGCGCTTGGCCAGCTTGAGGAAGCGCTCGGACTTGCGCACCACCACCACGTCGTTGTCGTCGAGGGGGAAAAGCTCCTGGCCGTCGCAGGTCAGGTACATGTTGGTCTCGGGCGCGGACAGGGCCAGGCGCACCGGGGAATCGGCCGGCACCACCACCGGTTTGAAATCGCTCAGGAAGGGGCAGATGGGCACCACGCACAGCACGTCGAGGCCCGGGTAGATGAGCGGCCCCCCGGCCGAGACGCAGTAGGCCGTGGAGCCGGTCGGCGTGGAGATGACCACGCCGTCGGCCCGCAGGGTGCAGACGTCGGCGTCGCCGAGCGTCACGTCGAAGGCGGCCAGGCGGGCCATGGCCCCCCGGCTGATGACCGCGTCGTTGAGGGAGGTGGTGTGGTAGACGGTCTGGCTGCCCCGGATGACGGACACCTCGATCATGATGCGCCGGGCTTCGGTGAAGCCGTGGAGCAGGATGTCGTCCAGGATCTCCTGCCAGTCGTCGAGGCCGGCCGAGGTCATGAATCCCACCCGGCCGAGGTTGATGCCGAGGAAGGGCACGCCGTCGGCCGCGGACTGGCGGGCGGCCGAGAGCATGGTGCCGTCGCCGCCGAGGATGAGCGCCAGCTGGGGCGGCGTGGTGAGCACGGCCCCGGCCGGGTGCACGACGTTTTGGGCCTCCGGCACGTTCTCGCGCACCAGCGCGACCACGCCCCGGGCGGCCAGCCATTCGGCCACGGCCCAGGCCATGCCCCTGGCCTTCTCGTGGTCGGCCTTGTGGATGACGATGACGGTTCGAATGACGCCTTGCATGCCCGGTTCCCGTTTCGCGGATGTATCCCCTTCCGGCCCGGGGAGGAAGGGCCTTATACGGCAAACGACCGGACGACACAAGAAAGTCGCCGGGCCGCCCGGGACCCGGGCATGGATTTTTTTCGCCGAAGCCTCTAAAGGTGAACTCCATGCTGCCGATAAGCACCCTGAGAAGGAGCCATACGCCGTGACCGCCATCCCCTACCAGGTACGCGCCATGCTGCGCACCTACGGACGGCAGGTGACCACGGCCAGGCGCTTGGCCCGCTACCGCCGCTCGCTGATGGCGGCCGGGGCCGAGGACGAGGTCAGGATCTCCCGGGAGGCCAAACGCCGCGAACTCGTGGGCCGGGTGGCGGCGGAGATCGTCGAGAACTGCATCGTGACCGGATCGGACACGCCCGTGGTGGAAGAGATCAAGGCGGACCTCGAGGAGGAACTGGGCTTTCCCCTCGCCTTCGCCTACCCGCCCGAGGAACAGGACATGCAGATATTCAGGACGGACGGTCCGCAGGGCCCGCAGGAAATCACAGGGGAGTTCAAGACGGCCGTGTTCAGGCGGCTGTGGGAACTGGCCCTGGAAAAAGTCGACGAAACCATGCTCTAAATTTCGGTCCCCCCGCTGCCGATAGGAAATGCAAGGGAGTCAAGCGGGAGGGGGTAGCCATGGACATCAAGAACATCTTCGGAATCAATCAGGGCTACGGCCAAAGCCGGGTTTCCCGCAGCAACTCGGGCGAGACCTCGTCGGTCTCGCGCGGGGCCAGCGAAGAGGCCTCAAGCGGCTCCAGCTCGGACAAGGTGACGCTCTCCGGCGACGCCAGGCTCGTGTCCCTGGCCGCGACCACGGCCAAGGAGTCCCCGGACACGCGCTCGGACCGCGTGGCCGAACTCAAGGCCCAGGTCGAGGCCGGCACCTACCAGCCGGATTCCCGGAAAATCGCCGAGAAAATGCTCACCATGGATTCGGAGCTCTTCGGCTAGGGCCGCCGGTCCGCGGACGGCACGGGAGTCTTTTCAGGAAAAACGACGCTTCGAGCCTGTCGCCCGGGAATACGCGACACGCCTTTCGCCGGGGCGACACGAGGACAGGCGAAATGCAAGCGGCCCGCGCCTTCGGGCGGGCCGGACGGTCGACGACATGATGGTGTGCATCCGTGCGGCGCGCGCGGACAGGGCACGCGCCACAAGCGCCTTCCGCCCCGAGAGGGGTCCGGAAGGCGCTTACTTTTTGCGGCTGGTCATGCCCGGCGTGTAGTGAGCCGGGTAGCGCGAGTCGGTCTGGGGTATCTGCAGCCCGATGCGGGCCTGGTTGTTGATGATGATGGGTCCGCTCAGGTTGAGCGTGGTCCGCTCGGGCATGCCCTGGGGAATGGTCACGGTGACCAGGACCAGGGCCTGCTCCCGGGATTCGATGGCCAGCAGCTTGCGGTCGGCCTCGCCGATGACCACCTCGTACTCGGTCATGAAGCTGTAGGGATCGGTGACGAGCAAGCCGAGCTTGGGGTCGTCGAGGCTTTGCAGCACGAGGAACGGGGATTCCTCGCGCAGCTGGATGAGCGTGAACTCCCGGTGCCCCATGAACCCGATGATTCCCCGGGGGAAGGTCAGCACGCGGTCCTCGGGCAGGATCATGGGCCCAAGCCGCGTTTCCACTACTCGTTCGTCTTTTTTGGCCATAACTTCGCCGCCGCCAGGACATCGGAATCCATGGCGCAAAGCGCCTGCCGGTTCTGCTCGAGCACCCTGAGATACACCTCTTCGCGATACACCTGCATGTCGTCCGGCACTTCCAGACCGATCTTGATCTGCTTGCCCTGGACGCCCAGGACAGTGATCTTGATGTGATCGCCGAGGTGCAGGCTCTCGCCAGGCCTTCGGGTCAAAATGAGCATGAACGCCCGCGCCCCCACTTTCGGTTGCAGCGCGAAAAACTTCGTCATCGCGCCCTGTTATGCCGTCCTCTACGCGGCTGCCCCGCCTCTTGTCAACGGGTGGCGGCCCTCGCGGCGGCTAAATGTAGCTGACCAGGGACAGGTTCATGACCATGCTCGAGGACTTGAGCACGGCCTGGTAGGCCAATTCCTGCTCCGACAGCTTGGTGATCAGCGTGGTCAGGTCGGCGTCCTCCACCTTGCTCAGTGTCGTGGTCGCGTTTTCCGCCAGGGTCGTGACCATGTTCTGGGCGGAAGTGACCCGGTTCTCCTTGGCGCCCACGGAGGCCGCCGTCATGAGCACCTGGTTCTGGGAGGTCGTCAGGTCGTCGAGGCATTCCTGGATGCCGCCCTGATTGTTGGTTTCGAGGTAGCCCACCAGCTTGCCCACGGTTTCGAACAGGTTGCCCGACACGCTGCCGTCGAAGGTGGCGGCCGTGTTGTACGACGTGGTCGAGGCGTTGGAAGCCTTGGTCTGGTACATGCCGCCGAAGATGTCCTTACCCACGCCGTTGACCACCACGGAGTCCGTGGGGGAAATACCGATGGAAATATTGGCCGTGCTCGGCTGGATGAGGAACTGGTCGCCCACGGCCGGCGTGCCCAGGGTCTCGTCCAGGGTGAGGATGCCGCCGGGCACGGACAGGGCCGGATTGCCCGTGGCGTCCGTGCCGGAAGTGTTGTTGTCCACCCAGGTGCTGCCGCCGTCGGTGCTGTAGGAATAGGTGTAGGGCCCGCCGGCCGGGGCGTCGGTGATCTTCACCTGCACGTTGCCGGAAAACGTCCCCGCCGCCGTGGCCGTGACGCCCGACGTGCCGGTGTAGGTGACCGAAACGTCGTCGTTGTTGTTGCCCTGGTAGTAGGCCGTGGGGCGGACCCACAGCCAGGTGCCGTTCGCGTCGTCCGTGGAGGAACTCGGGGTGACGCTGTTGAGGGCGGCATGGGAAAGCGTCATCGAAACGCCGCCGAGCTGGAGGGTCTCGGTGTCGGTCGAGGGCGACGGCGAGGCGTAGGAACCGGTCTGCCAGGTCGTGCCGCCGTCGGTGGTATAGCGGAAGGCGGGTTGGTCCGGCGTCGTGGTGTCCGTGAACTGGACCAGGACGGTGGAATCGGTGTCCCCGCTTATCGTGTAGCCCGGAGCCGGGAGGTCGTCGAGGGCACTGGTGAACGTGGCGTCGTTGCTCGTGAGGCCAAGGCCCATGGAATAGGCCTCGGAGCCGGTCTTCTGCCCGGCGAAGAGGGACTGGCCGTTGTAGGTGGTGTTGGCCATGGAGATGAGCTGCTCGAAGTACTGGCGCACGGCCGAGGCGATCTCCCCCCGGTTTTCCGCGGTGACCGTGCCCGTGGCCGCCTGTTCCGCGTTCGACTTGATGCTGGTGATGAGCGTGCTGACCGAACTGAGCGTGCTGTCGGCCTGGTTGAGCCAGCCCTGGGCCGTGTCGCTGTTGGCCTTGTACTGGGTGAGCTGGCTTATGTCGGTGCGGGTGCCGAGCACCTGGACCGCGCCGTTGGGGTCGTCCGAGGGCGCATTGATGCGCTTTTGGGTGGAGGCCTGGTTGTTGGTCTCCATGAGCTTGGCCAGGGAGGCGTTGTTTTGCCTGATGACCGAGCCGTACAGGGTCTGCTGTGTGACGCGCATGACCATGGGAACCTCCGGCGGACTAGTTCTTCATCCCCAGAACCGTCTCGAACATGGAGTTGGCCGTGCTGATGAGCTTGGCCGCCGCCTGGTAGGAGTGCTGGAACTTGATGAGGTTGGTCAGTTCCTCGTCGAGGCTGACGCCGGTCACGGACAGCTTCTGCGCCTGTACCTGATCGGCCAGGGAGGACTGGTAGGTGGACTGATAGGAGGCGGCCGAGGTGTCCGAGCCGATCTTGCCGACCAGGCCGTCGTAGTAGTTGCCCAGGGTCTGGGAACTCTTGGCCTGTCCGGCCACGAAGAAGTCCACGGACTTGTTCTCCAGGGCGACGACGGCCTTGGCCGTGGTGTTGTCGCCCGAGGCGGCCAGGCCGTCGTAGCCCACATGGCCCACGCTGACCCGGTTGACGTCGGTGGTCACGGCGCTGTTGAGCGCCACGTCCGAGGCGTTCGAGCCGGTCAGGAGCGTGTTGACGCCAAGGGCGGCCAGCACGCCGGTCGTGTCGTCGCCGAACTGGAAGGTGTAGCCGCCCACGCCCGAAATGGAGAGCTGGTTGTTGACCGAGGCGGCGCTCAGGTAGTCCGGGGAAAAGGCGTTGTTGATGGCCGTGGTCAGTGCGTCCAGGGAACCGTTGGTCGGATCCGTGGGATCGAAGGCGATGGACGTCTGCAGGGGATTGCCGCCGGCATCCTTGGCCAGGTTCCCGTCGGCGTCGTAGACGTAGACCGTGAAGGCCCCGGACTGGAGCCGGTCGAAATAGGGCAGCCCCGAGGAGTTGCTGGCCAGGGCGACATCGGTGGCGGACACGGAATAGGTGCCCTGCACCGTGGAGAAGTTGGTCAGGCCCGCGCCCTGGGAATGCTCCCGGTTGACCTCCCAGACCAGGGAATTGACCATGGCGTCCAGGGAATTCTGGTAGCCGCCGAGTTCGCTGTCGCGCAGCAGGAAGGCCCCGCCCAGGGCGCCGCCGGTGATGCGGCGGGGATTGTCCGTGCCGTCGTCGTACTGCTGGGGCGTGACGTTTTCCGGCGTGCCGGCCGTGGTGTACCAGTAGAGGCCCTTTTTGGGGACCAGGGTGAAGGAGTCGCCGGTTTCCAGGTCGCTCGGGATCGTGCTCGAATCCGTGGTCGTGCCGAACCACACGTCCAGGTTGCCCACGCGCACCTTGCCGTCGTCGCCGTTGGCCGTGAAGATGGCGGTGTTGCCGTCGTCGTCGGTGAGCCAGGTCTTGCCGCCGTCCAGGGAGGCCTTGAAGGTCGGCGTGCCCGAACCCACGGTGCCGCTGTCCACCACCTCGATGGTGTATTCGCTCGAATCCGTGCCCTGGTAGTAGCACTGGGCGTCGGAACCCGCCGCCACGGAGGTCGGGCTCAGGGTGCGCACGGTCTGGCCCTGTTCGAAGGAAAAGTTGAAGGGCACCGTGCCGTCCACGATGGTCTGGCCGGACTTGGTGTAGACCGTGTAGTTGCCCTTGCCGTTGTCCACCACGTTGACGTCGACCAGAGAGGCCATGGACTCGACCTTGGCGTCGCGCTGGTCGTAGAGGCTGTTGGGGATGCTCACCCCGTCGACCTGGTACTGGTTGATCTTGCGGTTGAGGTCCGCCACGTCCTTGGCCAACTGGTTGAGGGTGTCCACGTCCTCGCCGATGGCGGTGTTGAGCTGGCCTTCCTGCTCGTTCATGGAGGAGGCCATGGAACGGTAGAGGCTCAACAGCGTCTGGGTGTCCTCGAGCATGGTCTGGCGCGTGGCGGCCGAGTCGGTGTTGCTGGCCAGGTCGCCCCAGTCGGAGAAGAACTTGGACAGGGCGGCGTTGGCCCCGTCGGTGTTGGATTCGTTGAACAGGTTCTGGATGGAGGTCAGGCCGTTGTACATGGCCTTCCAGCGGTCGCGCACGGAAATCTGGGAGACGTACTGGGACTCGGCCAGGGCGTCGTAGGCGCGCACCACCTCCTGGGCCACCACGCCCGACCCGAGCTGCCCGGGCTGGGTGGTGATGTAGCTCCCGTCGCGAAGGACGACGCTCTGCTTGCTGTAGCCCTCGGTATCGACGTTGGCGATGTTGTTGCCCGTGACCTGGATGGCCGCCTGGGAGGCGGTCAGCCCGGAGCGGCCGATGGAGAGGATGGAGCTTAAGCTCGACATCACAACCTCCCGCTCAGGATGGTCGGCCCGCCATGCCCCACGGCCATGCGGCCCCTGGCCCCGTACACGCCCTTTTTGGGCGCGAGCAGCGCGCGCAGGCTCTCCAGGCCGCTTTTCGCCACGTCGTAGAGCCCGAGCGCCATGGAGTAGGTCCGGCTGGCCTGCTTGGCGCACTGCTGCTCGGCGGCGTCGATGGCGGCGTGGAGTTCCCGGGCCCGGGCCGCGGCCTCGGGCGGGAAGCGGTCGATGAGGTCGAAAAGCCGCTTGGCGGCCGGGTCCAGGGCCGCGTACAAGGCGTGCAGGCTGCGGCGCTCCCCGCCGAGCTGGCGCAAAAGCTCCTGGATGGAGAATTCCAGCGAGGCCACGGCCCCGGGTTCGCGCGCGGCCAGATGGGCAAATTCTTCCTCCAGAAGGTCGCGCAAAAGTTTGACGGCCCGCAGCTGGCGCTCGAGATTGGCAAGGATTCCCTCGATCATGGCCGTCCTCCGTTCCCTAAACATCCCGTCATGTTATGTCGCATCCTGCAAGAGCCCCGAAGCGGCCAGCATGGTTTTCGGGTCCACCGTCTCGCCGTCCCGGCGCAGCTCGAAGTGCAGGTGCGGGCCGGTGGAACGCCCGGTACTGCCGACCTCTGCAATTTTTTCGCCAGCCGCCACCGCGTCGCCGGCCTTGACCGAGGAGGTGCGCAGATGGCCGTACACGCTCTTCCAGCCGCCGGCGTGGGCCACTTCCACCACGTTGCCGTAGCCGGCCTTGGTCCCGGCGTAGACCACCGTGCCGTCCCAGCAGGCGGCCACCGGATCCCCGGCCGGGGAGGCGATGTCCATGCCGGCGTGCCAGGCCTTGGTCCCCTTGAAGGGGTCCGTGCGCCAGCCGTATTCCGAGCTGATCTCGCCCGTGGCCGGCGCGGCCATGGGCACGCCGGCCTGGGCCTCGGCCCCGGCCACGTCCACGGCCGAGCCCGGGGCCGGCGTGTGGGACGGAGCCAGGGGCGACACCCCGGGCCTGGCCAGGGCCGCGGCCACGGCCGGAGAGAAATGGTCGGCCTGGATGCCCCGGGGGGCGGCCGGAGCCCCTTGCCCGGGGACCGGAATCCGTTCCGCGCCGAGGCCGAAACCCCCGGTCCCGCCGGTGGGGCGGTTGGCCGGCAGCAGGTCGCCGGGCGAGGCCTGGCCCGCGCCCTGGCCCGTGACCCGGCTTTTGAGCTGGCGGTACATCATGTCCGCCAGGCCGATGCCGCCGTCGGCGGCCAGCTTGTCCGACATGGCCTTGTCGAACATGGAGTAGTACTGCTCCTCGTACTGGCCGCGCAGCAGGCCGTCCTTGGGCACGGTGGCCCGCATCTGGGAGAAGAGCTTGGAGATGAAGACCGACTCGAATCCCTGGCAGGCCTCCCGGAGCTTGGCTTCCTTGGTCTTGCCGCCGCCGAGGGACTTCTGCAGGGCGTCGACGCGCAGCTTCTGCGCCACGTCCCCCTGCAGCCCCGCCGTGGCGGCCAGGTCGCCCATGCCCTCGGGGAGGCTCATGCTAATTGACCTCCAGGTCGGCCGACAGCGCCCCGGAAGCCTCCAGGGTACGCAGGACGCTGATCAGGTCGCGCGGCGTCGCGCCCAGGGCGTTTAAGCCCTCCACCAGTTCCTGCAGGGTCGCGCCCTCGATCATCTTGAGCTTGCGGTTCTCCTCGGTGACCCCGATGTTGGTCTGGGGCGTGACCACGGTCTGGCCGTTGGAGAACGGCAGCGGCTGGGACACGTCGGCCGACTCCTGGACCTGGATCTGGAGGTTGCCGTGGGTGACGGCCACCGGGGAGATCTGGACGTTCTGGCCGAGCACCACCGTGCCGGTCTTCTCGTCCACCACCACCCGAGCCCGATGGTCCGGCGTGACCTCGATGTTCTCGATGGCGGCCAAAAGCGGCACCAGGTTGCCCTGGTTCTCGGGCGGCACGGCCAGGCGCACGGTGCCGGCGTCCACGGCCGAGGCCAGCGCCCCGCCCATGGTCTCGTTGACGCGCTTGGCCACGCGGGTGGCCGTGGAAAAATCCGGGGTGCGCAGGGACAGGGTGACGTCGGACTGCTCGTTGAAGGAGAAGGCCACGGCCCGCTCCACGTTGGCCCCGCCGGGCAGCATGCCCACGGTGGTGATGTTCTTCGACACCGACGCCCCCGCGCCCTGGGCCGAGACGCCGCCCACCAGCACCGAGCCCTGGGCGATGGCGTAGATGTTGCCGTCCACGCCCTTCAAGGGAGTGACGAGGAGCACGCCGCCAAGCAGACTCGTGGAGTCGCCGATGCTCGACACCGTGACGTCGATGCGGCTGCCGGGCTTGGCCGTGACCGGCATCTGGGCCGTGACCATGACCGCGGCCACGTTTTTCGGCTTGAGCGTGGCCTTGTCCACGCGCACGCCCATCTTGTCGAGCATGTTGAAGATGGACTGGACCGTGAAGTCCGAGCCCCGCTGGTCGCCGGTGCCGGAGAGCCCGACCACCAGGCCGTAGCCCACGAGCTGGTTCTTGCGCATGCCAGAGACGCTGGCGATGTCCTTGATGCGCGCGCCGTGGGCCGGCAGGGCCAGGGCGGCGGCCAGGATCAGGCCGGTGAAGAGCGCCGCCAGGGCCGCTCGCGCGGCATGGCGCCGTACGGCCGCCCGGGTCGCCATCCTTGGGTGATTGGGGTGCATGTCCTTACGCTCCCGCGACATTCGTTAGAACGGCCAGACGTTGTCGAGCAGGCGGGTGAGCCAGCCGCTCTTCTGGCGGTCGGCCAGGTCGCCCTCGCCGTAGTATTCGATCTGGCAGTCGGCCAGCATGGTCGAGGGCACGGTGTTGCTCGGGCTCACGTCGATGGGCCGCACCAGCCCCTTGACCACGATGATCTGGTTCTCGTTGTTGACCCTGGTCTGGCGCGCGCCCTCGATCTGCATGACGCCGCCCGGCAGGATGTTGACGATGCGGCAGCCGATGGAGGCCGTGACCGTGGATTCCCGCTTGGTCTCGCCCTTGCTCTGGAACTTCTGGGAAGTGGAGGTGCCGACCATGGGATCGGCGCCGACGAGCCCCTTCATGCCGAACGTCGGCCCGCCGAGCTGCCCCGAAAGGTTGCCGGCCAGGTCCTTGTTGCCGAAGTAGTTGGACACGGCCAGGTTGTTGCTGGCGGTCCGGTCGTTTTTGGTCTCGGCCTTGAGGTCGGACTTGGACGTGTCGATGACGTTGACCGTCAGGATGTCGCCGATGCGCCGGGCCCGGGTGTCGTCGAAAAGGAACGTGGGCTGGTTCTGGCTGAAGACCGAGCCGGGGTTTTCCGCCGGCGGCGGGGCCTTGGCCACGGTCGGCGTCACCTGCGGCATGGGCGTGGCCTGCTTGGAGGCCGGGGCGCAGGCGGCCAGTGCCGCCACCACCGCGACCAGGGGATATATGCGCGCGCTTTTCATGACTGCCTCCGTCTACTGGACCACCACCGTGGTCTTGTCCCGCACGACGGCCGTGATCTCGCGGGTGCCCTTGGGGTTCTTCACCGTGATCTTGCCGCCGGGCGCGCCGTCGGAAAGGGCCTCGCCAAGCAGGGTCAGCCGTACGGACCGGCCCTCGTAGACCACCTTGACCTGGTCGCCGCGCAGCACCAGCGGCATGGGCTCCATCTCGTCGGCCATGATGACCTGCCCCGCGCCCACGCCCCGCCTGGCCCGCCACTTGCCGTCGCCCGGGTCGAACACCCGGCCCTTGATGGAGGTCATGTTGCGGCGCTCCCAGACGTAGTGGACCTGTTCCATGGCGGCTCCGTCCCTGGGCAGAATGGGTTTTATCGCCACGGGCACGCGGGCGAAGTGCTCGACCGCGGCCTCCGCCGGGACCTGTTGCAATATCTTTGCCTGGGGGCCGGCCACCACGAACCTGAAGGCGATCTTGCCGGGCGTGACTTCCGGGACGTCCACGGACACGCCCGTGGCCCGGTCGTCGACGAACAGGTAGTCGGGCACGGTCACGCCGGCCAGCCGGGCCTCGCCGCCCAGGGCCGCGACCTTCGGCGTCAATTGTTCGACGGCCAGGGCGCGCAGTTCCTCGTGGCCCATGACCTTGCCCCCGCGCGAGAGCGTGAGCTGGCCCGGCAGGGCGAATTCCACCGGCGCGTCGCGCAGGTAGTAGCGCAGCCCCTCCAGGAGCTTGGAGGCCGGGATCACGGCCTTCTTGCCCACGGATTCCGGGGCGTACCACAGGGGCGTGGCCCCGAGCGCCGCCCAGGCGTCGGCCGGGAATTCGCCCTGCGGTTCGGCGATCTCGGAGAGCAGCACCCGCTCGCCGGAAGCGCAGGCCGCGTCCCTGACGGTGAGCCGCCACAGGGCCGCCTGGGCCGGCAGGGAAAAAGCCAGGACGAGGAGACAGGCCCCGGCCGCCATCCGTCGCGCCTTGTGCATGTTCATGAGGACCTCCCGCGCGGCCATGGCCTTACCGCTTCACGTTGACGGCGGTCTGGAGCATGCCGTCGGCCGTGGTGATGGCCTTGGAGTTGGCTTCGTAGGCGCGCTGGCCGACGATGAGGCCGACCATTTCGTCCACGAGCTCGACGTTGGACATTTCGAGGTAGCCCTGGGCCAGGGTGCCGGCGTTCTGGTTGCCGGGCACGAGTTCCGTGGCGGTTCCCGAGGCCTGGCTGGTGGAATAGAGGTTGCGGCCCTCGGCGGTCAGGCCGGCCGGGTTGATGAAGGTGTAGACGGGGATGTCGGTGGCGGCCAGTTCCGCGCTGTTGAGGTCCAGGCAGGTGAGGTGGCCGTTTTCCGTGATGGTGATGCTCTTGGTGTCGGTGGGCACGGAGAAGGTCGGCTGGAGCGGGTAGCCGCCCGAGTTGACGATGGTGCCGTCCTGGTTGAGCTTGAAGGACCCGGCCCGGGTGTAGAGCTCGCGGCCGTTGACGTCGAGCTTGAAGAAGCCCTCGCCCTGGATGGCGATGTCGAGCTGGTTGCCGGTGTTTTGCAGGTCGCCCTGGGTGAAGAACTTGTGCACCGTCGTCGGCTTGACGCCAAGGCCCACCTGCAGGCCCGTGGGCAGGCGGTTGCCGCCGGCGGTCTCGGTGCCGGCCACCTGCAGGGTCTGGTACATGAGGTCCTCGAACTCGGCCCGGCTCTTCTTGAACCCGACCGTGTTCACGTTGGCCAGGTTGTTGGACATGGTGTCTATCTGCATCTGCATGGCCACCATGCCGGTGGTGGCCGTCCAAAGGGATCGCATCATGGCGCTTGTCCTCCCGTTTTCCCTTTATCCGCAAGGCCCGTCGGAAACGTCGCGGCCTAGGTCCTGTCCGTGCCCATCTTGATGGCCTTGCTGTCGAGATCGTTGGAGCCGGTCATGACCTTCTGGTAGGCCTCGAAGGTCCGCTGGGTCTCGATCATGTTGACCATCTCCTCCACCACCTCGACGTTGGGCTTCTCGAGGTAGCCCTGGGCCACCTCGGTGCGGCCCGCCTCGGCCACGCCTTCCTGGATGGCGGCTCCGGGCTGGGGCATGTAGAGGTTCTGGCCGAACTTCTGGAGGGCGGTCGGGTTCTGCACCGTGACCACGTCGAGCTGCCCCACCTGCGCGTTGTCCACGTAGATGGCCCCGGTGCCGTCGATGTTGACCGTGCGGCCCTCGGGCACCTGGATGGGACCGCCGTTGCCGAGCACGGGCATGTTCTGGTCCGTGACCAGCATGCCTTCGGCGTTGCGGTGGAAGGCCCCGTTCCTGGTGTAGTAGGAGCCGCCGGGCGCGGCGACCTTGAAGAAGCCCTCGCCCTGGATGGCCACGTCGAGCGGGTTGCCCGTCATCTGCAGGGCCCCCTGGCTGAAGTCCACGCGCTGCTCGGCCAGGCGCGGCTTGGCGATGAGGTCGGCCCGGGGCAGGAGCTCCTTCTGGCGGATGTCCCCGCGCGGATCGACATGGTAGTCGTGGGCGTAGCGGAAGAAGGTGTCCTCGAAGGACACGCGGTCGCGCTTGTAGCCCGTGGTGTTGACGTTCGCCAAATTATTGGCGCTGACATTGAGGCGCATTTCCGTGGACAAGGCCCCGAACATCGCGCTGTACATGCTCATTTCCATGGGACGCGGCCCTCCTGGCCGGGGCGTTTGCAACATGCGGGCCAGCCCGGCCCGGGAGCCCTTCGCGCCGGGGTGTCCCGTCTGGCCGCCTTTTTTTCGCCGGCCGGCCGGGAACGCTTGACAAATGCGGGGAGGATGATATTTCCTCCCATTCGAGCGGGCGTAGCTCAGCTGGTAGAGTACAAGCTTCCCAAGCTTGGTGTCGCGAGTTCGATCCTCGTCGCCCGCTCCAAACCTGAGTCTCCCAACCGAAC
>JAEWCY010000221.1 GCA_023390395.1 Pseudomonadota bacterium
CCATCTGCCGTTATGTGCTCGACTCCGAATTCATGAGCTGCGAAGTTCAGGTTCGGCAGCCTTCGGGCAACGGCGCAAAGAGCACGCTCATGGCCGATACGGCCAACAAGTATCATGTGGCCGCGCCGAGCAACGGCGATCTGTGGGTCATGTATGTGCACCCCGGCGACGTGGTCAAGGCGGGCGAAGAGCTCTTCAACGTTTCCATCATGAAGCAGGAAAAGGCCGTGCTGGCCCCCATTGACGGCATGGTGAAGCGGGTGCTCAAAACCGCCGACTTCAAGGAAAGCAAGCAAATGGTTTCGGTCAGAGAAGGCGAGCTTATTGTGGAGCTGGGGCCTGTGCCGCGCGTGTGCGGCAACGAGGCCTGCGGCCAGCCCATTCCTATGGATAACATCGCATTCTGCCCCTATTGCGGCGTGCGCGTAAGTTAATTACTACGCTCACCACTGGAATTTGTGGACAGTTCCTTCATGGCGATATACAATTTCCAAGGTTGTAAAGCTTCTGTTTCCCAAACCGGAGGAAGACATGGCTAAGATTCCCGCCGCCAAACCTGCGCAGAACAAACCCAAGGGCGCCACGCCCGAGGCGGTTCAGAAAAAACTGGTGCTTGACGGCGCCGAAATTGTGCAGATTGGTCCCGAAGCGGAGTTGCTTGTTGGTGGTAAGAACTACAACACTGCCCTGATCAGCCAGATCCAGGGCATTCAGGCGCCCCATTTTCGCGCCATTTCATCCATTGCCTTTCATCATCTGCTTGATGAAACAAAGGTCAATGGGCGTGTGGTACGCAGCGTGGTGGACCGCGAATACGGGCGCATCGACTGGAACGACCCGGAAATCAACCAGGATCCGGACTTCCTGCAGAAGTTCGTGCGTCAGCTCGGCAAGCAGATCCATCAGGCCGCGCTGGCGGAAGGCGAGCAGGCCCATACCAAGCTGCGCACCTTCATCAACAATATAGTAGAAGGTTTCGCCACCTCGCCCGAGGGCATCGACCAGTTGCGCAAGCGCTCGGTCATCGTGCAGGCGGCCATTTTGTCTGTTGAAGTGCCGAATGAAGTTGCGGAAGCCGTGCGCGGCGCATACCGCGACATCTGCCGCGAAAATGAAGACGACATGACCCCCGTGGCCGTGCGTTCTTCCGCCGCGGGCGAAGACTCGCGCAAGAAGGCCTTTGCCGGTCTGCAGGACACCTACCTGAACATGGTGGGTGAAGACAGGGTCGTGGAAGCCTACCATTGGGACTGCGCTTCCGCCTATAACCTGCGTTCCATGACCTACCGGCGCGAGGCCATTCTGGACGCTCTGGCCAAGGCCGAAGAAACCGGCGACGAAAGCATTGCCGAGAACGCCAAGCTTGAGTGGGCCATTGAGCACACCTCGCTTTCTGTCTGCATGATGCAGATGATCAACCCCGTGATTTCCGGTACGGCCTTTTCGGCCGATACGGCCACGGGCTGCCGCGGCACCGACCGCCGCGAACTGGTCAGCATCGACGCCAGCTACGGCCTCGGCGAGGCTGTGGTGGGCGGCAAGGTGACGCCTGACAAGCTTTATGTCTTCCAGCGCGACGACGGCGGCGAAGTAGTCATCCGCCAGATGGGCTGCAAGGACATGAAGATCGTCTATGACGAACGTGGCGGCACCCGCGAAGTGGAAGTTTCCGAGCTTGAGGCTCTGCGCTGGGCGCTTTCGCTCAGCCAGGCCGAACGCGTGGCCCAGGGTGTGCGCGCCGTCAGCAAGGCATACGGCGGCATCATCATGGACACGGAATTCTGCATCGACGCCAACGACAAGCTCTGGTTCGTCCAGGCGCGGCCCGAAACCCGCTGGAACGACGACCTTGAGCAGCACCCGCATACCATCTTCATGCGCCGCCGCGAGGTGGACGCCAAGGCCGCCGCCGAAGCCGAAGTGCTGGTGGAAGGCAACGGCGCTTCACGCGGCGCGGGTCAGGGCACGGTGCGCTTTTTGCGCTCCGCCCTTGAACTGAACAAGATCGCCAAGGGCGACGTGCTTGCCGCCGAACGCACCGACCCGGACATGGTGCCGGGCATGCGCGTGGCCTCGGCCATCATGGCCGACGTGGGCGGCGACACGAGCCACGCGGCCATTACCTCGCGCGAGCTTGGCATTGCCGCGGTTATCGGCATTCAGCGCCTTGACGTCCTGCGTGCGCTCGACGGCGCGGAAGTGACCGTTGACGGCACGCGCGGCAAGGTCTATCGCGGCCTTTTGCCCCTGCACCTTGTGGGCGGCGAAATGGATCTCTCCAAACTGCCCCTCACCAAGACCAAGGTCGGCCTTGTGCTGGCCGACGTGGGTCAGGCGTTGTTCCTCTCCCGTCTGCGCAACTTCCCGCAGTTTGAAGTGGGCCTGTTGCGCGCGGAATTCATGCTGGGCAACATCAGCATCCATCCGCAGGCTCTGGAAGCCTTTGACAACGGCGAGCTGGAAAATGTGGTGCACAGCAAGCTGAAAGAGCTTGAAAACCGCCTTTCCAAGGTGCTGCGCGAGCAGATGGCCGCCGGGCTGATCGTGTTCAACTTCAACCTGCGCGAATACGTGGGCGAAGTGACCGGTCTTGCCGCGGAGGTGGAAGCCTTTGCCGAAGCCAGCAAGAGCCTGAATGCGGAAGAGGTGCTTATGCAGCACCGCAAGATGCGCGAACTGGATCACAAGGGTGACCAGCACCTCGAAATGGCCTCGCGCCGCATTGAAGTGCTCAAGACCTCCAACGATCTGGCCGACCATGTGCGCATCATCATGGGCTACGACGACGCTCTGGCCCTGCTGAACCCGGCTGACCCCGAAGCCGCCAAGCGCGTTGCCGAAATTGAAGCTACGGTTGAAGAACA
>JAEWCY010000188.1 GCA_023390395.1 Pseudomonadota bacterium
GCACGTCGGGCACGCGCCGCGCCCCGCCGAAATCGTGCCGGCCGCCGTGCTTGCGCCCGACCGTGCGGGCGATCTCCACGGCCGCGCCCGGCAGGTCCCGGGCGAGGCGTTCCTTGAAGGCGTCCAGGGCGGCCATGGCCCCGGGATGGCGGGAACCGTGGGCGGCCAGGACGACGGCGGGGCTTTGCGGCATCAGGCGCGCGACTCCATGGCGGCGGCCAGCCCGGCCAGGGCGGCGATGGCCCCGGCGGCCACGACGGCGGCCAGGGACAAAAGCGGCGGCAGAAAGGTCAGGCGCAAAAAAAGCGGCGGCACGTCCAAGGCGGCGGCCAGGGCCAGCTGGGTGACCTTGAGCAGGCAAAGGGCCAGTCCGGCCCCGGCCATGCCCGTGAGCCCGGCCCCGGCCACGAAGGGCAGGCGGATGTAGCCCTCCGAAGCGCCGACCAGGCGCAGGATCTCCAGTTCGTCGCGGCGCTGCAGGAGTGTGAGGCGCACCATGCCGGCCACGACGAGGCCGACGAGGAGCGTGAGCAGCCCGGCCAGGGGCAGGGCGGCGCGCCGGGCCAGGAGGCCGAGCGCCGCGGCCGCGTCCATTTCGCGCGGGTCGTAATGGACCTCGGCCACGCCCTCCACGTCGCGCAGCCGGTCGTGGACGTCGCGGGCGAAGCCCTCGTCGGCCACGGGCGGGCGGAAGGCCAGCAGCATGGTGTAGGGCAGGGGATTCTTGCCGGCCAGGGCGGAAAGATCGACGTCCGGGCCCAGGGACTGGGCCATGACCGCGAGCGCCTGGTCCGGAGCGAAGGTCCGGGTGTCGACGAGCCCCGGCAGGGCGCGCATCCAGTCCATCTGCCGGGCCACCAGCCTGGGGTCGGCCCCGGGCTTCCAGTAGACCTGGAAGCGCACGCGGCCCTGGTCCCTGGCCAGGGCGGCCTCCAGGTTGACGTGGGCCAGGGCGAAGAGCCCGCCGAGGTAGAGCACGGCGGCCACGCCCAAAAGGGCGGCGAGCAGGGGGCCGGGGCGACGCAGGCCGTCGCGGCAGGCGGCGAGCAGCAGCCGCCAGATCACGCCGCGCCTCCGGCGCCGGGCAGGCGGAAGACCGTGGCGTCCGGGGCGGCGGCCACCAGGTCGCGGCTGTGGGTGGCCATGAGCACGGCCGTGCCGTGGGCGGCGAACTGGCGCAGGATGCCGAGGACCTTGAGCGACAGGGCGTCGTCCAGGTTGCCCGTGGGCTCGTCGGCCAGCATGATTTTGGGGCCGGCGACCACGGCCCGGGCGATGGCCACGCGCTGGAGCCCCCCGCCGGGAAGCTCCGCCGCCGGACGGTCGGCCTCGGCGTCGAGTTCCAGGGCGACCAGCGCCGCGTCCACCCGGCGCGTCAGCACCTCCCTGGGCGCGCCGCGCACGACCAGGGGCAGGGCCACGTTCTCGAAGACCGTGCGGTCGGGCAGGATGCGGAAATCCTGGAAGACCATGGACACGTCGCGCCTGAGCTTGTGGATGTCGCGCGGGGTCACGGCGGCCAGGTCGTGGCCGGCGATGACGGCCGCGCCCTGGCCCAGGGGCAGGCTTCCGTGGAGCAGGCGCAGCAGGGTGGTCTTGCCCGAGCCCGACGGGCCGGTCAGAAAGGCGAAGCCCCCCTCGGCCAGGCCGAGGGAGACGTCGGCCAGCACCCGGCGGCCGCCGAAATCATGGCAGAGCCCCTCAACGCGCAGCATGCTCTCTTGCCTCGTATCTTCCAGAAATATTCCCCTCTGTCGCGCGGCCGGCGAACCATGGCGGGGTGGTCCAGGAGGGGCCCCCGGCCCCTCCTGGCCGCCGGAGGCATTCCCCCTGATCTTCTAAGCCCCTTCCCACAGCAGGCGGCGGGCCATTTCCGAGCCGGCCTCGCCGCCGCCGGCCATGCGGGCGAGTTCGGCGGCCACGTCCGGGCCGGCGAGCCGCCGGCAGCGCGTGCTGGTCTGGCCGTTCTCCACGGTCTTTTGGACCTGGAAATGCCGGTCGGCCAGGCTGGCCAGCTGGGGCCAGTGGGTGATGAGCAGGATCTGCGAGGTTTGCGAGAGCTTTTTGACGTAGGCCCCGACGCTGCCCAGCGTCAGGCCGCCGATGCCGGCGTCGATCTCGTCGAAGATGAGCGTGGGGCCGCCGGGCTCGGCGGAAAGCGACATGAGCGCCAGCAGGAACCGCGACAGCTCGCCGCCCGAGGCGATCTTGTCGAGCGGCTGGGGCGGCTGGCCGGGGTTGGGCCGCCACAGGACGCGGGCCCGCTCCTCGGTAAGCGCCCCGCCCGGGGCGGCCACGGGCGCGTAGACCTCGGCCGGGGAGAATTCGAAGATGACGCGCACGTCCTTGGAAAAGCCCAGGCCCCGCAGGATGTCCTCCAGGGCGGCGGACAGGGCGTCGGCGGCCTGGCGTCGGGCCTGGCCCAGGGTCGCGAGCACTTCGGAAAGCTCGGCGACCAGCGCCTCTTCCTGGCGGGCCAGCTGCTTGCGGTCCAGGGCGCAGGCGTCGAGGAAATCCAGGTTGGCCTTGATCTGGGCGTCCATGTCCACGATCTCGGCCAGGGTCTTCTTGAGCTTGCGGCGCAGGGTGGCCAGCTCGAAGAGGCGCTTTTCCACGGCCTCGGCGTCGGCCGGGGCGTCGGCGGCGGCGGGCTTCTTGCGAAGCCTGGCGGCCATGTCCTTGACTTGGTGGCGGAAGGCGGCCACGGCCTCGGCGTCGTCGGCGAATTCCGGAAAGATCGCGCCGGCGTGGAGCAGTTCGCGGTGCAGGTCGGCCAGCACGTCCAGGACCTTGGGCTCGCGCTCGATGGCGTCCTGGGCGCGGGAGAGCGCCTCGCCGGCCTTTCGCGCCTCGGCCAGGGCGGCCTTTTGGCCCACGAGCTCCTCTTCCTCGCCGGGCAGGGGGGAAACCTTTTCGATCTCCGCGTGCTGGAACTCCAGGAACTGGCGCTTTTCCTCCAGGGCGGCGGCCTTGGCGTCGAGGTCGCGGATGCGCCCGCCGAGGTCGGCCAGCTCCCGGACGAGGCGGTTTCGTTCCTCCAGGGGCGCGGGGTCGGCCAGGAAGCCGTCGAGGAGGGCGGCCTGGAACCCGGGCTGGAGCAGGCGCTGCTGGCCGTGCTGGGAGGCGTGGAGCAAAAGCCTCGGCCGCAGGGCGGCCAGCGTCTCGCGCGAGGCCAGGCCGTCGCCCACGTAGATGCGGCTGCGGCCGGTGTCCGCGGCCAGCTCCCGGCGCAGGAGCAGGTCCTCGCCGCCCAGGACGAAAAGCGCCTCGACCACGGCCTTTTCGCAGCCGGCGCGCACCAGGTCCGGGTGCATCTTCTCGCCGGTGAGGAAGTTGACGGCCGAGACGATGAAGCTCTTGCCCGCGCCGGTCTCGCCGGTCAGCACGTTGAGGCCCGGGCCGAATTCCAGCTCCAGGTCGTCGATCAGCGCCAGGTTTTTTATCCGCAGTACTTCGATCATACGCGCGCCCTACTGCCGCAGCCTGGGGTCCAGGATGTCGCGCAGGCTTTCGCCGATGAGATTGTAGCCGAGCACGGTGAGCAGAATGGCCAGGCCCGGGAAGATGGACAGCCACGGCGCGACTTCCAGCACTTCCTTGCCTTCCATGAGCATGTTGCCCCAGCTCGGCATGGGGGGCTGCACGCCAAGGCCCAGAAAGCTCAGGGACGATTCGGTGAGGATCGCGCCGGCCACGCCAAGCGTGGCCGAAACGAGCACCGGCGCGGCGGCGTTGGGCAGGATGTGGTAGAAGAGAATGCCCGGCGCGCCCATGCCCGACACCCGGGCGGCCAGGACGAATTCGCGGCCGCGAAGCGTCAGCGTCTCGGCCCGCACCAGCCTCGCCACGCCCATCCACGAGGTGAGCCCGATGACGACCATGATGTTGGTCAGCGACGGCGTGAGAAAGGCGATGACGGCGAGGATCAGGAAAAACGAGGGGAAGCAGAGCATCACGTCCACGCCGCGCATGATGCCCTCGTCCACCAGCCCGCCGAAATAGCCGGCGCAAAGCCCGAGAAAAAGGCCGATGGACACGGACAGCCCAACGGCCACGAACCCGACCCAAAGCGACACCCGGCCGCCGTAGAGAAGCCGCGCCAGGACGTCGCGGCCCAGGGCGTCGGTGCCGAGGACATGTTGCGCCCCCGGCGGCGAGAGTATGGCGTTGACGTCCAGGGCCGTGGGGTCCAGGGACGTCAGGTACGGGGCGAAAAGCGAGGCCAGGGAGATGCCGCCGACGAGGAAGAGCCCGGCGGCGAGCATGCCGTGGCCGGGCAGCAGCCGGCGCAGGCGGGCAATGACGGCCCTAGGCACGGTCGCGGCCCCCCAGTCGGATGCGCGGGTCGGCCAGGGCGTAGCCCACGTCGGCCAGCAGGTTGCCGGCCAGGGTCAGGACCGCGCCGAGCACGAGATTGCCCATGATGAGGGGATAGTCCCGGGCCATGACCGACTGGTAGAAGAGCTGGCCCAGGCCCGGCAGGGCGAAGATGGATTCGATGATGACCGAGCCGCCGATGAGTCCCGGCACGGAGAGCCCCAGGATGGTGATGACCGGGAGCAGGGCGTTACGCAGGGCGTGCTTGTAGAGGACGACGTATTCGGGCAGGCCCTTGGCCCGGGCGGTCAGGATGTAGTCCTGGCGCAGCACTTCGAGCATGGAGGAGCGCATGAACCGCGACATGCCGGCCAGGCTGCCGAAGGTGTAGATGAAGATGGGCAGGACCAGGTGGCGGGCCATGTCGAGGGTCTTGCCCAGCGGCGAGAGCGCGTCGTAGTCCATGGAGGTGAGCCCGGAGATGGGCAGCACCGGCCAGTGGATGCCGAACAGGAGCATGAGGAGCAGGGCCAGCCAGAAGCCGGGCATGGCGAAGCCGATGAAGACGAGGACCGTGGCGGCGCGGTCGAAGGGGCCGCCTTGCCGTCTGGCGGAGACCACGCCGATGGGCACGGCCACGGCCAGGGTGAGGACGAGGGAGACGAGGTTCATGGAGACGGTCAGGGGCAGGCGTTCCCTGATCTTGTCCCATACGGGCCTGTGGTCGCCGGAGAGGGACTGGCCGAAGTCGAAGCGGGCGAGCTTGCCGAGCCAGTCGACGTACTGGACGGGGAGGGGGCGGTCGAGGCCGTAGAGTTTTTCGAGTCGGGCGCGCGTTTCGGCGGTGGCCAGGGGGTTGAGGGTGGTCTGCATGTCGGTGGGCGAGCCCGGGGCCAGGTGGATGACGGCGAAGGAGATGAGGGTGATGCCGAGGAAGATGGCGGCGACCCAGAGTGTTTTTCGCAGCAAGCGTATGGCCAGGGCGAGCACGTTTAGGGGACTCCTTGGGGCGCTAGCGCCGTTCGCGCCACGGCCGGCATATACGGGAAAGGTGGCTGGAAGGAAAGGGCGGCGGGAAAAAGCGCGCGGATCGGGAAAAAGCGCTTGACTTTTTTCGGCCCGCGCGTAAGTTCACTTCTCGCTGCGGGGCTGTAGCTCAGTTGGGAGAGCGCTTGAATGGCATTCAAGAGGTCGTGGGTTCGATTCCCTCCAGCTCCACCACGAAGCATGCCAAGGGGTTACCGAGAAATCGGTGACCCCTTTTTCTTTGG
>JAEWCY010000243.1 GCA_023390395.1 Pseudomonadota bacterium
GCGACAGGCGGTGCGGCGGCGGTCGGCACGGAGGCCGCAGGCGCGGTGGACATGGCGGCGGCAGGCGCGGCGGGTTTCGCTTCGCCGGCCGGAGCATCGCTCACGATCGGGGCGGCGGCCTCGGCCACGACCACCGGTTGCGGGGCCGACGACGGCCCGGGCGCGACCGCGGAGGCGACCGGAACGGCGGAGGCGGGGGGATTGGAAGCGGAAGCGTCCGGCATGACGAACGTCTTGGAGGCGACAAGCGCGTCGCCGTCGTAGAGTTCCAGGAGCCATTCCCCGGGCGCGGCCGCGCCAGGGGGGAAAAAGGCGTAGGTCACGGCCGCCGGCTCGCCGGGCCGGGCCGCCACGTGCCAGCGGTCCACGACCGGCGCGCTCCCGGCCAGGGAAGGCCGCGTCAGGCGCACCTCGTAAAGCGTCGACCCCGCGCCGGGCTTTCCCGGCGCCACGACCCGGCAGCCCAGCCCCTTGTCCGTCGGCGAAAGCTCCGACCCCGGCCGCACGGCCTTGCCCCCCGGCCACGGCTCGCCCGGGCCGGGCTCCACGGACAGGCCGCCGCAGGCGTCGAAAACGCCTTCGGTCGCGGGCTGGGCGGCGGCGAGCGGCGCGGCCACGGCCAGGACGGCCAGGATCAGGCAGGCCGCGACGAGGCGGCGCACGGGCGGGCACACGGACATGGGGGCAAGGGCGTCACTCGGCCAGGTGTTCCAGCATGCGCCGGGCCGCCTCGTAGCCGGGATCGATCTCCAGGGAGATCCGCAGGAACTTGCGGGCCTCGGCCAGGTTGCGGCAACGGTGGTAGGCTGTGGCGATGTTGTAGCCCACGGACGGCGCCTGGCGAGCCAGGTTGGGGTCCGCGGCCAGGGCCTTCTCGAAATGGTCCACGGCGGTGTCGTACTGCCGGCCTTCGGCGTAGGCCACGCCGATGTTGTAGAAAAGGCCGGCGTCGCCCGGGGCGATTTCCAGGGCCTTGCGGTAGTTGTCCACGGCCTGCTGCCACAGGCCCTGGCGGCGCAGCAGAATGCCCCGGTCGTTGAACATCCACAGGTCGGCCTGGCCCAGCGAAGCGCCCTTGGCCTCGATGGCCTCGGTGACGAAGCGCAGGGCCATGTCCTGGTCCTTTTCGCCGATGGCCCGGGCGATCTGCATGAGCGAGTCGCTGACCATGTCCGAGGCCACCCGCGTGACCACGCGACGGGCCTCCTCGAAACACTCCTTGGCCTTGTCCGTGTCGCCCTTGGCCAGGTGCAGGCCGCCGATCTCCACCTTGCGCTCGAAGTTGAGCGGCGAGAGCGTATCCAGGCGGCTCAGGTAGGCCAGACGCTTGTCGCTGTCCCCGGACTCGCGGCACAGCTCCACGAGCTTTTTGAGCGGCTCGATGTAGAGCTTCTCGGCCCTGGCCGCGGCCACGTAGTGCTTTTCCGCCGCTTCGTAATCGCCGCGCTTAAGCGAGGCGTCGCCCATGAGCAGGTGGCACTTGAGGCTGTCGGGCTTGATCTCGAAGGCCTTGGCCGTGATCCGCTCGGCCTGGTCCAGGTCGCCGGCGGCGATGAGTTCCGCCGCCCGGTCCAGGAGCACGCCGAGCTGGTTGTTGGGCTTGACGGCGAAAGCGATCTTCTCGACGAGGGCATTGGCGGAAATGGGCTTGGTGATGCAGCTGTCGGCCCCGATCTCGTGGTTGAGGATGAGCTCGTCCCGGGACATCTCGGTGCCGATGACGATGACGCGCACCCGGTCGCCGTAAAAAGTCTTGAGCACCTTGACGGGCTTGATGCAGGCGGCCTTGTGCAGGCGGCGCTCCACGAAAAGGAGCAACGGCGCGGTCATGCGCCCCACGGCCTTGTTGGCGAAGGCCACCAGCTCGTCGTAGCCGACGGTTTCCCTGAAGACGGCCTTGGCGTCCAGCCGCAGCCCGCCCAGGGTGAACTTCACCAGGCGCGAGAAGCTCTCGTCGTCCGTGGCCGCCGCGGCCAGGCCGCCCTCGCCGAAATAATCGAGCACGATGCGCTCGTATTTCTTGGCCGTCTGCTCGGCCTTGATCTTCGTGATATTGGACATTGTCCCGCCAACGCTCTCGTTACGCGCCGCCCGGTCCGCCGCGCACCCGGCGCAACAGCGCCAGCAGTTCGGGATCGACGAAGCCGAGCCCCGGTTCCTCGCTCGCCGGGGCCAGCACCTTGAGCGGCTCGGGGCAGCACACGCCAAGTCCGCGCAGGCGCTCCACCAGGCCCGCATCCACCATCTGCCCGGCCACGGCCGCCTTTTCGCCCGTGTCGAGGCAAATGTCCTGTTCCAGGATCATGCCCGACGTCAAGGCCGAAAGCGAGGCCTCGGCCCGCAGGTAGCCCTCGCGCGAGCCGGCCAGCACGCCGAGCAGCTCCAGCGCCTTGGGGTCGTAGACCCCGGCGCGGCCGGCCATGACGGCCAGGGCCTCGTCGCGGCCGACGCCCGAGGTGAGCAGCCGATCGTAATCCAGCGCCGCCTTGAGCAGGCGGGCGCCCAGGGGGATGGCCGCGCCGCGCGGCCCATCGCCTTCGCCGGCGAAGGCCCGCTCCTGATGGCGGATGATGTCCGCCACCTCGCGCAGCTTGGGGATGTTGGCGAGCAGGTCCGCGCCGATGGCGGGGTGCCGGGCGAAAAGCGCCGCCCTGTCCCCGGAAAGGGCTCCCTCGGCCCGCAGGGCGGCGAACATGGACTCGGGCATGACCACGGCCCCGAGTTGGGACAGGGTGACCGCAAGCTCGATGCGCCACACGTCCGGAGCATCCAGGCAGCGGGCCATGTCCGTCACCAGCCGCCGGACCCGGGCGGCCCGGCCCATGGCCTCGGCGTTTTGCAGGGCGAGCAGGTCGGTCAGGAGCTTGATGATGCCGCGAAGCGCCCCCTTGAGGAAATCCCGTTCAGCCGTGGCCTGCTGGTAGTGGGCCACCCCGGCGGCCAGGGCCTCGTCCAGGACCTCCTCGGGGCAGGGCTTGGACAGGAACCGGAAGACCTGGCCCACGTTCACGGCCTCCATGGCCGTGGCCAGGTCGGCGTAGCCCGTGAGCATCACGCGCGCGGTGTCCGGACAGACCTGGCGCAGCCGGCCGAAGAATTCCAGGCCGTCGAGCCCCGGCATGCGCAGGTCGCAGACGACCACCGCGTAGGGGCCGCCCTCGGTCACCGCCTCCAGGGCCCGCAAGGGGCCGACGGCCGTGTCCACGGCGTACTTGCGCCGCAGCTTGCGCCGAAACGCCGCCACCAGTTCCGCATCGTCATCGACAAACAGTATTTTGTGCTTTACGCCCATGCGTCCGCAACCCCTGTCCAGCAATACGACGTCTCAAGGCTTGCTCGCGCCTCCCTCGGTGGGGAAGCGGATAATAAAACGCGCGCCCTCCCCCGGCCGGCTGCCGCACTCGATGCTCCCGCCGTGGCGGGCCATGATGGCGTGGCTGATGGCCAAGCCCTGGCCCGTGCCCTTGCCCGCCGGCTTGGTGGTGAAGAACGGATCGAAGATGCGCCCGGCGTGGGCCGGATCGACGCCCGGCCCGTTGTCGGCCACGGTCACGGTCACGTTTCCCGAGGCGACCGAGGAGGCGATGGCGATGCGGCCGCGCCGCCACGGCTCCCGTTGCGCCTGTTCCTCCAGGGCCTGGGCGGCGTTGAGGACCACGTTGAGCAGCACCTGCGACACTTCATGCGGCTGACCGTACACCAAAGGCAGGTCGGGGGCGAGGTCAAATTCCACCTCGGCCACATGTTTCCAGGCATTCCTGGTGATGGTGACGATGTCGCGGATCTGGGCGTTGAGATCGAAGAACAGGGGCTCGCCCGTGCCGGGGTGGGACATCTGCCGCATGGCCCCGACGATCTCGGTCACCTGCCGGATGCCCTTGCGGGTGTTGGCGATGGCCGTGGGCACTTCCTGGCGCAGATAGGCCAGATCGGTCTCCGCCTCCAGCTCCCGCACCCGGCCAAGGGTCCCGGCCAGGTCGGCGGAAGCGGCGCTCTCCCCGGCCACCGCGTCGGCGAGCTTGCCGTAGGCGGCGACAAGGGCCAGCATCTCGCCGAAGGCCTCGTCGAGAAAGCCCGCGTTGTAGCTGACGTACTGGATGGGGGTGTTGATCTCGTGGGCGATGCCCGAGGCCAGTTGCCCCATGGCCTGCATGCGCCGCTCGTGCAGGGCCTTGAGCTCGCGGGCCTTGATCTCCGAGAGGTCCTGGCCGAGGAGCAGCACGCCGGGCGGCCCCTGGGGCACGGGCACGGGGTTGACGGTCAGGCCGAGCAGTCGCTCGTCGCCGCCGGGGATGAAGCAGCGCACCTCGTCCACGCGCACGGGCCGCAGCGTTCGCCGACTCTCGGCCATGGCCTCCCGCACGCAATCCTCTTCCCAGTCGATGCCGACGTCGAAGAAACCGCGACCGGCCACGTCCGCGGCGGCAAGGCCGAACACGGCCTCGGCGCTGGCGTTGAACCGCCGGATGCGGTCGTCGCCGTCCAGGCTCACCAGGATGGAGCGGATGGAGCCAAGGAGCATCTCGATGTCCCGGGCGACCATGGCCATCTCGCGTTCGACGGCCTGACGCCGGGTCACGTCGCGCACGGTCTCGGCCAGGCCGATGATCGCGCCCGAGGCGTCGCGCAACGGATGGCACACCACCTCGAGCTGGCGCTCACCGGCTTGCGGCGCGGCCACGGTCACCACCTGGGACGTTCGATCCCCCGAAGCCAGGACCTCCTTGGCGGGGCAACGCCCGCACAAGCCGTCCGCGTCGGTCGCCAAGGCGTCGCACGGCTCGCCGACCAGGAATTCCCGCTGCGGGAGCAGACGACGCATGGCCTCGTTGATCGCCAACAGACGGCCCGAGGCGTCCAGGAAGCAGGCGCCGACGTCCACCGCTTCGAAAAAGGCGTGGAAATAGGGCGCCAGGGACTCGGTCGCCGAAACGGGCGACGCCTTGCGGGAACGAGTTCGGCTCACCGCGACCCTTCCTCCAGCCATACGGCCAGAAAGGCCTCGCCGGCCGGCGCCAGCCCGTGCAGGAACAGGCAGTCCGCGTCGGGACGCGCAAAGGGGCGGCCCCTGTCGACGCAAGTCTCGGTCAGGCGCAGGGAGACGTCGCGGAGCATGTCGTCGCCGTAGCGCAGCACCGTGTCGAAGACGTCGGCCGGCCCGTCCTCCCCGGACAGGGCCTCGAGCCCCCGGGCCAGACGTTCGGCCAGGGCGGGAGAGAACCCGAGACTTGCCTCGAGGAGGCGGCCGTCGGGCACGCGGCCGGACAGGACCGCCTTTTCCGGATAGCCGTTCCAGGCCCCGGGAACGCCGATGGCCGCCGGTTCCAGGGGCTGGTCGGCGAAGCGCCGCACCGCCCTGACCGTGGCGGCGAAAAGCGCCTCGGCCACCTTGTTGTCGGCGAAGAAGTCCTGGAGGTAGCGCAGGCTCACGCGGCCCGCATCACGCAGGGCGAAGTGGCGGCCCATAAGCGCCTGGTACTGCTCGCGGCTGATGTGCCCGCGCAGGAGCAGCGCCTCGCCGAGGTAGGTGTGCTGGACCTTCTGCAGGAAGAGCAGCTCGTCGAGTTCACGACGGGACAGGCTGCGCTGGCGCACGGCGATGTCGCCGAAAAGCCCCGGGTCGTGACGCTGCTTTTCGCGCACGGCCAGGACCTGCTCGGGCGTGAGCACGCCCCTGTCCATGGCCACCTCGCCGATGCGCCGGTTGTGCTCGTGCTGGAAACGCAGGCCGTCCTCGAGCTGCTCCTCGGTGACGGCCCCCTGCTCCACCAGAAATCGCCCAAGAAAGCTCATCCTCCCACCCCTTGTCGCGACCGGACGGGCCGGCTTGTCATCCTGCCAGGCGGCTGCGCAGGGAAACGTCTGGGCCCGCCTGCTCCAGCTTCTTCTCAATGACGCGCATGAGCCCGGACGCCTCGGCGAAATCGGGATTGAGGCCCAGGGCCATGTCCAGGAACTTCCTGGCCAGTCTGGGCTTGTCCTTTTCGTAATACGTCCTGGCGATGTTGTAGAGCAAATGCTCGTCGCTTCTGGTCAGGCGGTAGGCCTTGAAATAGTAGCGCAGGGCCTGGGAATACATCCCGTGCTTGCGCATTTTGATGCCGAACTCGTTGAAAAGGTGTTTGTGCTCCTCGCCGAAGGCCGCCTCCAGGGTGATGATGCGCCGGCACACCAGGTTGGCGTTGTCGAGCTCCCCCCGGTCAAGATAGGTCAGGCCCAGGCCGAAGGTGGCGCGGATGTGTTCCTCGTCCACGCGCAGGGCGTTTTTGTACTCGAACTCGGCGGACATGTGCTCGCCCTGGCTGCGATGCCCGTCGGCCACCTCCACGGTTTCCCGGACCTGGCGCATCATGGGCACGACCTTGTTGAGGTACAGGTCCGGCTCCGGC
Source organism: Pseudomonadota bacterium (assembly GCA_023390395.1). Lineage (GTDB taxonomy): Bacteria > Desulfobacterota > Desulfovibrionia > Desulfovibrionales > Desulfovibrionaceae > Solidesulfovibrio. The sequence continues at coordinate 6,390 of JAEWCY010000243.1, forward strand.
AGGTAGCTTCCGAGCAGTTCATCCTTGGTCACGAGCCTGGCCTTGCCCGAGGGGATGAAATGCTTGTTGAGGGTGCGCAGGAGGAAGCGCCCGTCCTCCTGCTCCTCGGCGAACACGAAGACGTTCTGCTTGACCTTGCGCTTGGTCGTGCCGAACCCGATGACGCCCAGGCTCTGGGTGGAAAAAACGCCCTTGAAGGGTTCGCCGCTCCCTTTGGCGGCATCGTGTCCGTGGGCTGCAGAAATATCCATGATCCGGGCCTAATTGAAGTTTCCGGCGTTCCTGCCGCCGATTCGCGCCGGTCTGGGGACAAGCGTCGGGAAGGGCCGCGTCATCCGTCCAGAATCTTGGCGAAGGCCAGCTTGTCGGCCGGGGGCACCAGCACCCGCCAGCGGGCCTTTTTGCCGGACAAGGCCCCGAGGTCGTGCAACCGGCGGATGGACAGGGTGTTGAGTTCGAGCCCCCGACCGAAGATCAGCTCCCCCTTGAGGTCCGACACGTCCTGGTCGAGCAGCATGCCGGCCACGAGTTCTTCCCCGGAGACCAGCCTGGGCTCGAAGCCGTCGGGCATGGTGGCCAGGGATTCCAGGGCGCCGAGCATGTCCGGGTCGTACCAGCCGTCCCGAGCGCGCATGCGCTCGAGGCTTTCGGCCACGGCGTTTTCCGACTGGCGCTTGTGGCGGTACATGGCCTCCAGGGTGTCGAAATCGAGCGCCACCTTGAGGATGCGCGCGCCGATGGGAATGCGATCCCCCTTGAGGGAATCCGGGGGCAGACCGCCGCCGTCGTAGCGCTTCTCCTGATAGGCGATGATCTCGGCCACTTCGCGAAGCCTGGGGATGTTGGCCACGAGGTCAGCCGCGACCTTGGGGTGCATGGCGAACTCGTAGGCCTTGTCCCCGGGCAGGGGTTCGCCCCGGTAGGCCCGGCGCAGGATGTCCGCCGGCATGCCGGCGCAGCCGATCTGGGAGAGCATGGCGGCAAGCTCCAGCCGCCAACCGTCCTCCACGCCGAGATAGCCGCCGATGTCCAGGGCCAGGCGCTTGACCCGCGAGGATTTGCCGAAAGCCTCGGGGCTCACCATCTCGAGCAGGTTGGTCAAAAGCTTGATGGTGCCGCGCACCGTGCCGCGCAGAAGCTCCTTTTCGGCCGCCTGCAACTGGTACTGGCGCATCCCGGCGGCCAGCGCCTCCTCCAGGTCCTCCTCGGGGCAGGGCTTGGTCAGGAAGCTGAAGACCTTGCTCTTGTTGACCGCGGCCATGGCCACGGCGATGTCGGCAAATCCCGTGAGAATGATGCGCACGGCGTCCGGACGCAGTTCCCGAACCCGGCCGAGGAATTCCACGCCGTCCATGCCCGGCATGCGCAGGTCCGAGACGACCACGGCCACGTCCAGTCCCGCTTCCAGCATGTCCAGGCCGACCCGGGGTCCGGCCGCCACTTCCACGTCATAGCCCTTGCGAAAGGCGCGCGCATACGAGGCCAGGATTTCCTGGTCGTCGTCCACGAACATGATGCGCGGCTTGTCCATAGCCCTCCCGGGCCCCCTGCACGTCTCTCGAGAACCGGCCCTTCTCCCTTTTCCTAGGCCAAGCAGAGCGCTTTTTCAAGGCGACGCGCCGAGGCTTCCGCGCCGGCGACCATCAGGCCAGGGGCCAGGCCACGCCGTCCCGCGCCGCCAGGACGCCGGCGGCGTCGACCGCCTCCCCCACCGCCTTCTTGCCGGCCAGGCGGGCGCGTTCGACCTTGCGCCCGAACTCCCGCCATCTTTCGGCGGCCGTGAGCACCGCCGCCGCCACTGCGGCCGCGCTGTCCGCCGTGATGCCGATCTCGTTGAAAATGTCCGGGTACTCCCCTTCCGTGGGCGTGGGGTCCTGCAAAAGAGCGGCGGCCTGGGCCTCCTTGGCCTGGTAGGCGGCCATCTGCCCGGCCCCGGGCGTGAGCACGGTCTGGCGCAGTTTCTCGGCTTGCGCGTCGATGGCGTCGCAGGCCGAAGCCTTGGCCGCGGCTAGGTCGATGCCCCACGCCTGCCCGATCTCCACAGGCGTGGCGTCGGGGACGGTGAGGATGAGGCAGCCTGGGTAGAGTCCCGAAATATCTTGGCCATTGGGATGGGTCCTCCCTATGGCTCCGTTATCAATCACTATCTGCA
>JAEWCY010000067.1 GCA_023390395.1 Pseudomonadota bacterium
GCACATCAACCTGACCGGCGACTACATCTGGCGGCAGCACAAGCTGATCGAGCAGGGTAAATTTCGGCCGCTCCGGATGCTCGCCGAGGCTTAGCGTACGATTTTTTCCGTTTCGTGAGCAGACCCCCTTCAGTCCTTACGGTTCTGCCAGTCGCACCCGCAGGCGCATGCCCGGTCAATGATAGCGCCTCGAGACTCTATCCCGCCTTGAGGGGCAAGAGAATCGACGGCCTTCATAACCTTCGGATGGAGCGGGGTGAGGATTAGGACGTTCTGAAGAATGGGACTACCTCCAAAGCTTTTCAAACCGCGCCGGATTCGCCGCCGTGTACCTGACTGTGTGCTGAATGTTTCTGTGCCCAAGGTAGTCCTGAATCAGGCGCGTGTCTGCCCCTTGATCGGCCAGGGCAAAACCGCAGGCATGGCGTAACATATGGGGATGGACGGGTAGGGGGAGCCCCACAACATCTCCGTACTTACGGATAAGCACAAATACTGTTTTACGGCTCAACGGCCCGCGCCGCTCACTCACGAAAAAGGAGTCTGTGTCGGGCTTCATCTTGGCCCGATCCACGAGCCAGGTCTTGATAGCGCGCAGCTCGTCAGCCCGCAACGGGTGGGTGGTGGACAGGCCCTTTTTAAGCCGCGCAACGTGAAGGACACGGCCTTCGTTGTCCACCTGGGAGAGCCGGAAGAAGACCCGGCCCTGGAAGCCGCGTTCGAAGAAATTTATGAAGTGGTTTTCGGGCCGTGGACTGAAGTACAACAATAAGAAATCATTAAAGAAATAGAAGCGATGGAGTTGAAACGCGAGTTCGCCCGAGCGGCGTAATCTCCCATTTTCCTTCCTCTCCCACGGCCCAATCTCGTCAGCCTAATCGACAAAAAAAAGGCTTAATTTCGGGCAAAGCATATTGCCATCCTTGGAAAAAAAGTGCTAAGCGCGAAGCATATTCGGACATGGAGGCGGGGAGATGGGGAAGGTTTTTGCGGTAGTCAATAACAAGGGCGGCGTCGGAAAGACCACGATCACACTGAACCTTGCCCATGCACTGGCAAACAAAGGTGTTTCCGTTTTGGTTGCCGACCTGGACAACCAGTGTAATGCCACTTCTAATTTTTTCCCTACCGCCCCGGATGCTACATTATACGAACTTTTGGACGGTGAAGGGATTGATCCGAGTAAATGTATTTACCCGACACAATATGATCGAGTTCATTTTTTACCGAATACAGAAGATTCCGGTTCTCTTGAACCGGAATTACTTGCAAGAGAGGACAAAGGGTATCAGCTTTTAAATCAAAGATTACGCCAATACGCCACGAACAGATTTGATTTTACACTTCTCGATTGTCCACCAAATCTTGGTTTGTTTTCCTTGCAAGCAATGGCCGCCGCTGATTTTGTGATTTGTCCTGTTACTGGCGGTTCCCGCTACGCTACATCAGGACTCGATAAAACAATTCGCACAATCAAATACGTTCAAGAAGAAATAAATCCCAATCTTCGTTTTTTGCGACTGATTTTGAATCAGGTTGACCGCCGGGAAGGCGTGGATCGCGCATTCGTGGCCGGAATCCTCGAAGACTACCAGGGACTTGTTTTTGAAACGATGGTCCCGCGATGCACGGCCGTGAAGCAATCCGAGGCCCTGAAACAGACCGTTTTGCGTTCTGCCCCGAAGTCCGCTGCTGCTTCCAAATTTCGTAAGCTCGCCACGGAATTGATTGATCTACTCCAGGAGTAGGTGAGGAGTCGCCGCCATGGCCCGAAAGACATTGCGGGATCAACTCCGCGAATCGGCCAAGTCCGCTACCTCCATCGGAGCCGAGCACCGCGCCATCGTCCGTGAACTGGACGCTAACGCTTCCAGCCAGCGAAAATCCTTGCCGTCTATTCCTGCCGAAATTCTGCACTTGCCTTCCTCCTCAAAATCTTCCTCTGCCGACGAGCCACAAAACGAAAACCGGACAACACAAACGGACAGGGTAATCGGACAGGATGAGCGGACAACTGGACAGGACAACCGGACAACACAAACGGACAACTGGACAGGACAAGAGGACAAGAGGACAGGACAACCGGACAAGGAAAGAGGACAAGAGGACAAGATAAGCGGACAGGATGAACGAACAACACAAACGGACAAGGTAAGTGGACAACCGGACAAGATAACCGGACAGAATGAGCGGACAACACAAACGGGCAACGCAACAGGCCACGATAAGCGGACAGACCAAGCGGACAAGGTAAACGGACAGGATACAAACCTTCCGTTGTTCTTACCGAACCGTTCCGCCCCCCGGACATCCGGGCAAAAACTCGTCCTCGAATACTTCATGCGCCAGGGCTCCCATATCGCTAATTATGACGTCATTGCTGCACAAACGCGCCTTCCGTATCGGACCGTTCGCCGAGGAATCGACAAGCTCGTTTCCCTAGGATGGCTGACCAAGCAGGCTTGGTATCAAGGTAGCTCGCGTGGATTGAAATTCAATTTTCATCCTCAAACCGGACAGGATGGTCGGACAGGACAAACGGACAAGATAATAGGACAGGATGAGCGGACGGGTGGACAAGATATCCGGACAAGATATCCGGACAAGACAAGCGAACAGGATGAGCGGACAAGTCAAACGGACAAGAATCCTCCCCCTTATAAGGAAAAGATAGATAGAGAAAATCTATCTATCTCTCTTACCTCCGAACGGATCACCCTGACCTGGCCTCATTTGTCCCGCTCCGGCTTCGGACCGGATCAGCTCGTGCAGATCGGCCAGGCCCTCGCCGAGCTGGGGAAGTCAGCCGATAAGGTGCTTCAAAGCCTCGACCATGCCGAATGGGAGCTTGAGCACGACGCGATGTGCGACAAGGACGGCCAACCCGTGGCCGATCCATGTTCTTGGGTCTTCCGATCCCTGGCCCGTACCGGCTATTACCGCCGGCCCAAAGGCTATGTGAGCCCCGAGGAGCAGGCCGCCAAAGACGCCGAGGCGGAAGCCAAGGCGGTCACGGTCGCCCGGCAGGCGGCCGAGCAAGCGCAGTTCGAGACGTGGCGGGATGGGCTCACGCCGGACGAACTGGCCGACGCGATGCGCGGCCATCCAGGAGGGCCGAAGGATGCGTGGCTGAAATCGGTGTGGAAAAAAACGAGATAAGAGTATGACCAGTTTCGACAAAGATTTTGAATTGGCTAATGCGTCAGAATTGGTTAGTAGGATTAAGAGTGATGGGATGGCCCCGCCCCACATACCGGGGTATTTCAAGGAAGCATGACCAATCCTTGAAGGAGGCCATCCCATGAGAAACGTTACCACCATCGGCGTCGACTTGGCCAAGAATACCTTCCAACTCCACGGCGTTGATGCCCACGGCAAGGTAATGTTGCGCCGAACGCTCAGGCGAAACCAAGTCGTCCCCTTTTTCGCCAACCTGCCCTCGTGTCTGGTGGGCATGGAAGCTTGCGCCAGTTCCGCCTACTGGGCCAGGGCCATTGAGGAGTGTGGGCATACCGTGCGCCGCATCCATCCTAGGTTCGTAAAACCCTATCTCATGGCCGACAAGAATGACGCCAACGATGCGGCCGCCATCTGCGAGGCCGTTGCCAGGCCACGGATGCGGTTTGTGCCTCACAAGACCCAGGAACAGGCGGACATTCAAGCCATCCACCGGGTTCGCAAGGTTTTGGTGCAGGCAAGGACGGCGGCGATCAACCAGGCCAGGGGCCTTCTGGCAGAGAATGGTCTCGTCCTCAGGCAGGGAGCCTGCCATGTGCGCAGTCACCTACCTGCCATGGTGGATGACTTGGACAATGGTCTTTCTGGAATGATGCGACGGCTGCTCGCCTCCATCCACGAGTACATCACCATCCTCGATGCCAGGATCGCCGAGCAGGACAAGGTCCTTGCTGGCATCGCCAAGGAGCACGAAGCCTGCAAGAGGCTCATGAAGATCCCTGGAGTCGGCGTCCTTACTGCAACCATTTTGCTGACCATGGCTGGCGCTGCCAAGGACTTCAAAAACGGACGCGAGTTTGCGGCCTACCTCGGCCTGGTTCCCCGGCAGTACTCCTCCGGCGGAAAACAGCGCCTGCTTGGGATCACCAAACGAGGCGACAGCTACGCCCGCACACTTCTCATCCACGGGGCACGGGCGGTGCTACGGGCCATGCATGTTGGACGGGTGCCGCTGGGGGAGGGAGCGAGTGATTGGCTTGCGCGTCTTGTAGACAGGAGAGGGCATAACCGAGGAGCTGTTGCTCTGGCCAACAAAACGGCCCGAATCGTGTGGAACATGCTCTCCCAAGGGACAGAATACCGAATGGCGGCATGAGAAGCGTTTGAAGCTTTAAAAACCACCGTAAGGATGCCAGGAGAAGAAGAACTGGGCAAAAGGTCGGACCTGCTTCCAGGGACCCTGTTTGTTAGTGTGGCCATCAAGGCCGAAAGAGCGATGAGGACTGGAAGCGCGGATATACCATTGAGGCGCAGCTCACAGGGCATGACGCCGGATATACGCTAGCATCCGTACCTTGCAACCCAAGGCTTCTGATCTTGACTCCGGGGCGGGGCCATATACACTAACAAAAGCGGGCTGAGCCGTTAAAAATGGGGTAGGATCTTGGTCGGGAGGCTCCTATGAAACCCGCCGAGTTTGAAACCCTGTGGACCAGCATCGAACCCTTTCTGCCCAAAGAACCGCCAAAGCCCAAGGGGGGCAGGCCACGTCGGAGCGACAAACAAGCCCTTCGCGGCATTCTCTTCATTCTTGAAACCGGCATCCCCTGGGAAAAGCTCCCCCAGGAGATGGGTTGCGGATCGGGCATGACTTGTTGGCGTCGGCTACGGCAGTGGCAGAAGGCCGGCGTGTGGGACCGGCTCCATGTGGTGCTCCTCGCACAGATACACCGCGCCAAGCGGTTTGCCTGGCGACGCTTTGCCATAGATTCCGCCACGGTCCCCTCCCCCCGGGGGGCCAAGAGACAGGCCCGAACCCGACAGGCAGAGGAAAAAGCGGCACCAAGCGGCATCTGATCGTCAACAGCGACGGCCTTCCCCTTGTCTGCCTGCTCAGTGGCGCTCACCGACATGACCTGAAGATGCTAGTCCCGGCTGTTGAGGCGTTGCCCGCTCTCGGTGGCGCACCCGGCAGGCCGCGCAAGCGGCCTCACAAGATGCACGCCGACAAGGGCTACGATTACCCCGAATGCCGGTGTTTCCTGCGAAGCCGAGGCATCGTTCCCCGTATTGCCCGGCGTAGCGTCGAATCCTCAACTCGCCTTGGCTGTCACCGTTGGGTCGTGGAGCGTACGCTCTCCTGGCTCAACCGTTTCCGAAAGCTGCGTATCCGCTACGAGCGTTGCGCTGACGCCTACCTCGCTCTCTGCAAATTCGCCTGCTGTCTCATCTGTATGCGGTTCGTCAGGAGGTTTTGTTAGTGGCTCTAAGTCAAATCTTAAACCACGAATTTCGGCCTATCAAATATCTATAATAGCGAAGAACCCGTTTAATGCTATTACTTTTTTAGAGTCATTAAACCATCGCGTAGCCGACATTGGTGATATTGCTTTGCGATTATTCAAAGAAAAAAGAGAAGTTACAGCTATAATTTTAACAAGATCAATTATGGAAGTGTCAGCTTTAGCTTGTTGTTTATATGAAAAAATTGAAAGTTGCATTATAGAAAATACATCAGAAGGTTTTAATGAGTTCATAATTAATAAATTATTTGGTCAGAAAATGGGTGATGCTGAATTCCCTGTTGCAATAAATATCTTAAAAATATTAAAGAAGTTGGAACGTAAATGGCCTGGCTTTGAGGAACAATATAAAGTATTGTACAAATATGCACACCCTAATTGTTATGGTGTTGAGGGGTCTTATTGTAAGGTATTGCATGAAAATTTTGCTTGTCTATTCGGTTTGAAAAATCAAAATTCTATTTCTATCATTGGGGTAGCATGCTTTAATGCGTCTATGTCTATTTTTGAGTTTTATTATTTAGAAATACAAAAAAATATGCCACTATTTATCGATTTACGCGAAAGAGATTTAAACCAAAAAAATCAATTCTAATTTCCTTCAAATCCCATCACTCTTCCCGCCCCCTCCGGCCAAAACCAAGTCCCTTCGCTCCCGAAAGACACGCCTTCGGCGGCCTCAAGGGCGCGGTGCGCACGGGCAAGCGGTCGGATGTGGAAAGACGGAGCGCCACCGGCAACGCGGGACCAGGCCGCACCTTCTCGGAAAAAGGCAACCCCTCACTCGCGGACTCGTTCGGCCTTCCGGCTTCGGCTTCGCCTTAGCTCGGAAGGGAAAACCGGAAGCCCTCAAAATCGATCGTTTGAGCGCCTTTTCGTCATTAAGGCGACAATTGTCCTAGGCCGTGTAGACATTTACCGTAGCCAGACAGCTATCGCCGCCACATGGAGAAACGACAAGTATGCGATGGCCAGCTTGTCATATCGTGTGGCAATTCTCCTAAACTGCTTGATCTTATTGAACA
>JAEWCY010000122.1 GCA_023390395.1 Pseudomonadota bacterium
GCACCAGCCCGATCGGCGCAAAGGCGACCGCCCCGGCGAACGGGGCGAAGGCCGGGCCGGCGGCCACGGCGGCCAGAGTCGGCCGCAGGGCGCGGAAGGCCAGCAGGGACAGCGGCAGGCAAACGGCCAGCAGGCCGAGCATGGGCGCGAGCAGGTCGGCCGGGTCACGCCCGGCGGCCAGGCGCGGGGCCAGGCGCGCTCCGGCGGCCAGGCACAGGGGCAGCAGGGAAAGGGCCAGGCCCATGGCCGGGGCGTCGCCGCAGGCCAGCAGGAGTTCGCGGGCCAGCAGGCAGGCCATGGCCGCGCCGGCGAAACCGAGGGCCAGGGCGGCCGGCACGGGCCGGCCGGCGGGACAGGGGCATTGCGTCATAGGAACAACTTGCAAAAGCGGGCGAAAAGGTTGAGGGCCTCGTCGGCCGCCTCGGGGGCGGCGGCGCTGCGGTTGGCGGCGGCCCGGGCGGAAAAGACGGCCCGTACCCGGTCGATGATCTCGGGGTGGCGGGCCAGGACCATGCGGAAGCCTTCGCGGTCGACCTCCAGGCAGCGAGTCTGTTCCACGGCCCGCACGTCGGCCTGGCGCGGCTCGCCGGTCAATAGCGCCATCTCGCCGAAGATCTGGCCGGCGGACAGCCTGGCCACCTCCCGGTCGCCGATCAATACCGCGACCTGGCCCGAGAGGATGAAGCACATGGTCGTGCCGCCCTCGCCCTTGGCCATGATGGTCTGGCCCGGGGCGAAAACGCGCACCACCGAGGCCCGGGCCAGCATCTCCAGGTCGGCGTCGGTCATGCCGGCCAAAAGCTCCACGTCGCCGAGGGCGGCCAGGCCCTCGGGCCGGCCGCGCTGCGGGTCGGGCGCGTCCATGAACACGCGCCGGGTGGGGGCGGGAATCTCGATGTCGCGTTCCAGGAACTGGTACCACACCCCCGAGAGCACGGCGTCGGCGGCGGCCAGCCGGCCGTCGAAGCGGGTGATGGTGTAGGCGGCGGAATAGATCAGGCGGTCGGCCTGGATCTCGTGGAGCCGGACCAGGGGCGGCGGAATTTTCGACACCCCCTCGGCCCGGGACAGGGCCGTCTGTATGGCCGTTTTGACCTTGACCGGCGGCGCGTCCGGCGGGGCCGGCACGTGGATGATCTGGCGCAGGGAGCAGGTCGGCCGGTTGTAGTTGACGAGCCGGTCCTTGGCCACGGCGTTGTTGGGCAATAGGACTTCGTTGTTGTCCAGGGTCACGACCTTGGTGTAGCGCCAGGTGACCTCGCTCACCTTGCCCTCGACGTCGCCGGCGCGTATCCAGTCGCCTTCGTGGAACGGTTTTTCCACCTGCAGGAGCAGGCCGGAAAAGAGGCTCCCGATGGTGTCCTGCATGGACAGGCCGATGACCGCCGTGAGGATGGCCGACGAGGTCAGGATGGAGCCGATCTGGATGTCGGTGAGCTGGCGCAGGCCCGTGCCCACGATGACGGCCAGGATGCAGAACTTGAGCAGGTCCTGGAGGATGTGGCGGCCGCGTCCGCCGTCGGGGCGCGCCGCGGCCAGCTTGAAGTAGAGGTAGTCCACGGCCTGGCAGGCGGCCATGAAGGTCATGACCAGATAGGCCACGGTGAAGGCCGTGCCGGCTCCGGCGGCCACTGTTTCGGGCAAGGCCGCCTCGAGCAGGCGGGCCAGGCCCAGGCCCGACAGCCAGCGCAAAAGGCCGGCCAGGGGGCGGCTCAGCATGCCCCGGCGGCGCAGCAGCGACAGCAGCGCCGCCACGGCCAGAAAGCCGGCCGCGCATCCGGCCAGCCGCAGGCCCACGCCCACGGTCTGGGCGCTGGCGTCGGCGAGGCATCCGGAAAGGCTGGCGAAGTCGGGCAGAAAGGACGGATCGCTTCCTTGCGGCATCCTGCCTTTCTACGTCGCCCCCGTCCCGGCGTCAACGCGGGGCGGCAACCGCAAAGGAGGCAACGGCGGTGTCCAAGAAGAAGTCGCGTCCGCGTCCCGATCCGGCGAGCCTCGGCCTGCCGCCGGAGGGCGTGGAGAGTCATGCCCACCTGGACATGGGCGAATACGACGAGGAAGGGGTCGGCGCGGTCCTGGACCGGGCGGCGGCGGCCGGCGTTTCGCGCGTGGGCAACGTGTTTCTCGGCCCGGCGGCCTACCGCGCCCATCGGGCGCTTTTCGCCGACCGGGCCGAGGTGTTCTTTCTCCTTGGCGTGCATCCCTGCGACGCGGCCGGGGCCGCCTCCGGCGACGTGGCGGCCATGGCCGAGGCCTTCGCCGCCGACCCGCGGCTGCGGGCGGTGGGCGAGATCGGTCTCGACTACTACTGGGACGCGGCCACGGCCGAAGCGCAAAAAAGGCTTTTTCGGGACCAGCTGGCCCTGGCCCGGGAGCTTGGCGTGCCGGCCGTCGTGCACAGCCGCGACGCCGCGGCCGACACCCTGGCCGTGCTCGACGACATGGGCTTTCGCGACCGTGCCCTGGTTTGGCACTGCTTCGGCGGCGACGCGGTCCTGGCCGGGGAGATCCTCTCGCGCGGCTGGCATCTCTCGGTGCCCGGCCCGGTGACCTACGCCAGGAACACGGCCCTGGCCGAGGCCGTGGCCGGCCTGGACCTCGGGCGGCTGCTTTTGGAGACGGATTCGCCGTACCTCGCGCCCGAGCCCTGGCGGGGCAAGCGCAACGAGCCGGCCTTTTTGGCCTTCACCTGCCTGCGCGTGGCCGAGCTCCTGGGCCGCGACCCGGCCGAGGTCTGGCGCGCCACGGGCGACAACGCCCGCCGGGTGTTCGGGTTGTAGGGCCTTCGGCCACGGCATTGCATGATTATTGCTTGAGAAACGAAATCGCCGTTTCGGGCGACGGCGATCCGACGGTTTCCAGGCGCAGGGAGGACGCTGACGGTGGATGGGCTCAAGGAAAAACTCGTGACTGACCCCCGGTACAGGCAGGGCATCGAACGCTGCCTGGAGCGGCCGGCCGTGCTCGTGGCCCTCACCAGCGCCTGCAACCTGGCCTGCGACTACTGCTCCACCCGAAACGTCCATCCGCCGCGCCGCAACATGGACCCGGCCCTGGCCAAAAGCCTCATCGACCAGACCCTGGAGGCCGGCTGGACCCTGAGCTTCGGCCAGACCTACGAGCCCTTCCTGCACCCGCGCGTCGAGGAATTCGTCCGCCACGTCCACGACAAGGGCTCGATCTTCCACAGCGCCACCAACGGCCTGGCCATCCGCCGCGCCGCCTACGACCTGCCCATGAGCCTGCTCGTCAGCTACAGCGCCGACGAGGCGGACTTCGCCTACCGGGGCGCGAAGCTGTCCTTCGACGCCTACCAGAAACGCCTGCTGGCCTTCTTCCGCCACCGCCTGGACAAGCGGGTCCCCGGCCGGATCGCCGTCCAGATCGCCGACTATTCCATCTTCCGGGGCGCGCTGGCCTACGACAAGAAGATCGCCGACGCCGCGGGCATCTGGCGCAAGGCGAGGCTTCTGGCCGAGCGCCTGGACCTGGCCGCCGCCCTGGACGCCCTCGATCCCGGGGAGGCCATGGAACGCATCGCCGCCCGGGCCACCCTGACCCTCTTCGAGGCCGGCGACTGCCGTCTGGAAGTGCAGCCCACCAAGATCATGCCCAATTCCTACGACGCCTTCACCGATCTGCCCGAGCCGGCCGCGCCCAAGGGCTACTGCGACTCCTGCTTCACCATGCTCTCGGTGCAGGCCGACGGCGGCGCGGCCTTTTGCTGCTGCGACCCGGCCGCCCGGGCCGTGGCCGGCCGGCTCTCGCCCGGGACGGACCTGGCCGCCTTCTGGCGCGGCCCGGAGATGGAGCGCGTGCGCCGGCGCTTCCGGGAATTCCGGCCCCTGCACGCCTTCTGCTCCCGCTGCCTGTCCCTGACCTCGGAGCGCATAAAGCCCCTGCTGACCGTGCACGACGCCGGGCTCGTGGCTGCGATCCTGCGCGAACACGGGGTCACGGAAGACCTGCCCTGGTTCGCGTTTCCGCGCGGTTGACGGCCGGCCGGTTGCCCAAAAAGCCGGCCGGGGGTAATGTCTCGCGGCAACCCACCAACATCCCGGAGACGCACCGCATGGCTCTTCACATCACCACCCACGGCGACATCGATCAGATCATCGTGACCTCGCTGTCGCGGGACTTCGTGCGCAAAATTTACCGCCACTGCTGGGGCAAGAACAACACCCCCTATTTCGCGGGCAACTGCTTCCGGGGCGTGCTCTACTTCGACGAGCGCCTGGCCGCCAAATACGCCGAGGACCTGGGGCTTTCCTGGAACGGCTGGCTGTCGGCCCCGAAATTCCTGCACCGGACCGGAGCCTGCTACGAGCACGGCCTGACCCTCGGCGTGGACGCCGGGGACGGGCCGCAGGCCCTGGCCGTGGCCGGGCTGGCCGTGGTCGAGCAGCGGCCGCGCCTGGAGGACTTCCTGGCGCGCATCGGCAAAAACGAGGTGCTGTGCCTGCTCGGCGCGGTGGACAAGGGCGAGATGCATTTTTCCCTGCCCGACTTCGAGGGCCCCTTCGATCCCGAGAAGCTCGTGGTGCGCGTCGAGCGCCTGACCGACCTCTACTGCGAGGAGGCGCTGGTGGCGGGGCTCGCCTACGACGGCCGCACCCTGTCCATGGAGACCGGCCAGTCGCGCGGCAAGAACATGATCGATCCCCTGCTCGTCGGCTCCGACGGCAAGCTGCTCGACATGTACGATTTCGCCTAGGGCGAACCGGAGAAAACCCGGGAAGCCCCCCGCCTTGACGCCCGGCGGCCTCGGGCCTATAGGCTGGAGGAAAGCGGCGTCGGCGCGCCGCGCAAGTGCAGTCGGAGGCGTCCCCGTGAAACTGGTACTGGTCGTTGACGACGATCCGAGCATCCGCGCGCTGATCCGGCTCTACCTGGAGGGCGCGGGCTACGGCGTGGCCGAGGCGGCCGACGGCCGCCAGGCCATGCGGCGGATCGCCGAGCAGCCGCCGGACCTCGTGGTGCTCGACATCTTCATGCCCGAGATGGACGGGCTCGAGGTGCTGCAGCAATTGCGGGACCAGCTCCGTCCCTGCAAGGTGATGGCCATTTCCGGCGGTTCGGCCAAGATCGGCATGGACCTGCTCGGCCACGCCGTCATCTTCGGCGCGGACGACGTGCTGGAAAAGCCCTTCGACGCACCGACCCTCCTGCTCAAGGCCGCCGCCCTGATCGGGCCGCCCGACGCCTGATCGACGAAACGCCCCCGGTCCGCCCCCTGCCGCAGGCAAGGCGCAGGCCGCCCGGGCGCGCCCGCAGACCGCCTCGCCCCCGGGGCACGAACCGCCGCCTGCTTCCCCTCCCTTGATGGAGCCGACCGACGCGTCGGCCGGGCGCCGCCTTGCCTGTATCAGTCCGCGAAGGCCCGGCGGGCTTCGGCCAGCAGGTCCAGGGCTCGGTCCAGGGCGGCGGCGGCCTTGCCGACGTCGCGGTCCTCGCCGGCCCGTTCCAGTTCCAGGGCGGCCTGCCCCAGGGGCTCGAAACCGTAGGACAGGGCCGAACCCTTGAGCTTGTGCCCCTGGCGACGGACCGCTTCCAGGTCGTCGGCGTCCAGGGCCTGGCGCGCGCTGTCCAGGGTGGCGGCGGCGGTGGCGAAAAAGATCGGCAAAAGCGGCCGCAGCAGCTCCAGTTCCGCCTCCCGGGCGGGGGCGGCCGCCGCCGGCCGGACCTGGCCCCCGCCGTCGCCCAGGTATCGGGCCACGGCTTCGAGCACCGCGTTCTTGCGCACGGGCTTGGTCAGAAAGTCGGTGCAACCGGCTTCGTCGCAACGCTGGCGGAACTCGTCCAGGGCGTGGGCCGTGAGCACCAGGATGGGCACGGCCGGACGTCCTCCCCGGCGCTCCATATCGCGGATGGCCCGGCTGGCCTCGTAGCCGTCGAGAATGGGCATCTCGAGGTCCATGAACACGAGGTCGTAGGGGGCGGCGGCGAACTTGTCCACGGCCTCGCGCCCGTTGGAGGCCGCTTCGACGTGGTAGGGGGCATCGCCGAGATAGAGCTGCATGAGCATCAGGTTGTCGGCGTTGTCGTCCACGAGGAGGATGCGCGGCAGGGGAGAGACGGCGGTGGGCATTGGCGTTCACCGAAGTTCGGGTTGTCGGGCCGGGAGGGCGCGCACCGGAGCGTACGGGTCTTGGCCGAAATTATGCGACGGGAAGGGCGTTGGCAACCGGAAAAGGCCCGGGACGCAGGCACACCGTGGCTTCCGGGCACACGGCCGCCAGGTCGGTCACGAAGGCTTCGACCTCGGCGGCCGCCTCGGGAGCGTAAAGGAGCCGCACCACGGCGGCGAAGCGGTCCACCACCGTGGGCAGGGCCAGATTGTCGCGGGCCTCCAGCAGGAACTTGAGCAGGGCCACGTTGCGCGGAGCCAGGCGCACGTAGAGCCGCCCCGAGGCCCGGGGGGCGCGGTAGGGCGGCTGCCGCCTCGGCCGTCGCCTCATAGCGTGACGCAGCCGTCCTCGGTGACGAGGGCCATGTGCTCCCAGCGCGCGCCGCCCCATTCGGGGTAGTACAGGCCCGGCTCCACCGTGACCACCATGCCGGGCGCGAGCGTCCCCTCGGAGGAGGGGTTGAGGCTCGGGCCCTCGTGGGTCTCGAGCCCGATGCCGTGGCCCAGGGAATGGGTGAACCGCTCGGCCACGCCCTCGCGCAGGAAGACCTCCCGGGCCAGGCCGTAGGCCTCGCGGTAAGGCATGTCCGGGCGCAGGGCGGCCAGCACCGCGGCCTGGGCGCGCCGCACCTGGTCGAGAAGCCGCACGAACCGTTCCGGGGGCTTTCTGCCCACCCAGACCGTGCGCGTCTGGTCGGAGCAGTAGTCGTCGCGCCGGCCGCCCACGTCCACGAGCACCAGGCATTCGTCGCGGATGAGGGTCTCGCCGGGGATGGCGTGGGGCAGGGCGGCGTTGGCGTCAACGGCCACGATGGGGGCGAAGGCCAGTTCGCTGGCCCCGAGCTCCCGGAAGAGCTTCTCGATCTCCCAGGCGGCTTGCGCCTCGGTGCGGCCGGGCAGGAGCACCTCGGGCAGGCGGTCCATGACGGCGTGGTTCACGGCGGCCGAGCAGCGCATGCGCTCGATCTCCCGGGCATCCTTGATCAGGCGCAGGGGTTCCACGGCCTGGGCCACGGGCGTGAGGGCGATGTGCTCGGCAAGCCGCGCGTGGGTGTCGAAGGACAGTCCCGTGGGCTCGAAGCCGAGGCGCGTGATGCCCCGGTCCTTGAGGAAGTCGGCGATGGAGGCGTAGCGCCCGGCCCCGTAGATGCACAGATCCTTGGCCGGCCACAGGCGCAGGGCGGCGTCGCGGTAGCGGGCGTCGGTGAAAAGCGCGTCGCGGCCGTTTGCCGCCACGCACAGGTATCCGGCGGTCTCGTTGCACTGGGGATCGTGGAGTTCGAAGCCGCTCAGGTAGAACCGGTTGGCGGCGTGGGAGACGAGCAGGGCTTCGTGGCCGGAGGCGGCGAGGCGTTCGCGCAGCCGGTCGCGGCGGGCCGCGTACACGGCCGTGTCCATGGGATCGTTCACGGGGGAATCGCTCCTTGCGTGGCTGGGGACGAGAGTCCCTGGCCGGCCGGTATCGCGGATTGGGGCGGCGGCGTCAAGGCTGGAGGGTGTAGACCGTCTCCGGCGCTTCGCCGATCATGCGCTGGGCCCACTCCACGCCCTGCATGAAGGAATGGTCCATGTTGCCCACCTCGTACTTCCAGCCGCCGAAGCGGCCCCGGGACTGGACGCCCCGGGCCTCGAGCGCCGGCTGGAGCACGGCCAGGGCGGCGTCGCGCTCCAGGCACGGAATGGGGTAGGCGTAGTCCACGCGCATCTCCCAGGTGGAGACCAGCCGGTCCGCGTCCCCGGGGGCGATGAGCGTGGTGTCGACCAGGCCCCGCACGGTGCGGGGGATCAGGGTGTCGAGGTCCTCGGGCTTGTAGGCGGAGTAGCTCGTCTCGGTCATGATGGCCCGCTTGCGGGGCCGCGTCCCGTCCGGGTCCGGGGTGTTGTTGTAGGAGTAGTTGTGGAAGTTGGTCACCCGGTAGAAGGGGCAGTCGGATTCGGGGAAGTACATCCAGCAGCGCGGGTCGGGCGGGGCTCCCTCGAAGCCCAGGCCGTGGATGGCCGAGCCGTTGTGCTTGAGGCGGCCGGCGGCCTCGGCCATGGCCGGGGTCGGGTCGGCCAGGACGTCGAGGACCAGCCTGTCCAGGGGCATGGTGGAGAGAATGTGGTCGTAGGTCACGGTTTGGCCGTCGGCGGTGCGCACGGTCCTGGCCGCCGCGTCAAGCGAGGCCATGGGCGCGGACAGGCGCACCCGGTCGGCGAAGCGGGCGGCCAGGCGGCGGTAGATCTCGCCCGTGCCGCCGCGCAGGGGAAAGCTGAAGGTGTTGTTGGGGCCCCAGGCCACGTCGTCGCGGCCGAGGATGATGTTCTTGATGACCCGGGCGGCGTCGACCACGGAGACGCGCTCGCCGATCCAGCGGTGGGACATGACCTCGCCGGGGTGGGCCCAGACCTTGAAGTTGTAGGGGACCATGAACAGGCGGGCGATGCCCGGGCCGAACACCCGGTCCACCCATTCCCGGAAATGGGCCGGCGGTCCTTTGCGCTCGCCGGCGGCCGCGGCCCGGCCGGCTTCGAGCAGGCCTTCCACGCATTCCCAGGCCAGTTCCGGGGGCAGGCGGCGGATGTTGTTCTGGAAGGGGTAGGGCACGAAGGCGCCGGCGGCGCGGATCCAGGATTCGCGCTCGTGATGCAGCACGTCGTCGCCAAGGAGCGTGGAAAGCAGCCTGTCGAAGGCCTCGTAGTGGGAGAAGACCACGTGGCCGCCCACGTCCCAGGTGAAGCCGGCCGCGTCGGTGAAGCTCGCGGCCAGGCCGCCGACGTAGTCGTGGCGTTCGAGCACGAGGAAATCGTTTTCGCCGAGTTCGGCCAGCCGCCAGGCCGCGCCGAGGCCGGTGGGGCCGGCGCCGATGATCAGGTATTTGACGTGCATGGGCTTCTCCTGGGGATCACGGCAGGGTAGCAGAAAAGCGCCCGGGAGGAAAGGCGAGGCATCCGGGGCGGGCACGGGCGGCCGCTTCGCCCCGGCGCGGGGGAGCGGCGAAGCGAGACGGGACAGAACACGCGCGGCATGACGCAAGAAAGTCGGTCGCGGCGGGAAAAAGACGCGGCAGGCGGCGTCGGGGCTCCCGGAGCCGCGCGGGACGGGCGGCTCCGGGAGGCGAAAGAGTGGCGGTCGGGCTTACCAGGCCGGGCGGCGGGGCGGCCGGGGGGCGCGCGGCTTGGCCTCGTTGACCTTGAGGCTGCGGCCCTCGAACTCGGCCCCGTCCAGGGCGCGGATGGCCTCGTCGGCGGCGGCGTCGTCGTCCATCTCCACGAACCCGAAGCCGCGCGGCTTGCCGGTCTCGCGGTCGGAGATCAGTTTGACGGATTGGACTTCGCCGTAGCGCCCGAACAGATCGCGGACGCTGTCCTCGGTGGTGCGGAAAGGCAGGTTGCCAACGTAGATGTTCTTGGACATGAGACACGGACTCCCAAACGGTTGACGTCAATGCGAACGCGAAGCGTGTCGGAGGTCGGTTTGCCAACGATCCGCCGGTTACGCTCCTTCCCTGGACGATTCCATCGGCCGCGTGGCCGGAATGGCCCGATAGTCGGAGTGCATCCGTCGGCTGTGGCTGCGGGGGGGCGGTGGACGGTCGGCGCGCACTCTCTGTTGACTCCCCAAGCGTGCCGTTTGCGCATGCGCAGGACAGGTGTGCCCGTGGACACGAGCGGAAGCGTCACGTCTTTGGATGAAGATGAAAAAACGTATCGGATCACGATACGTCTGGCAAGGGAAAAATGTTCTTTTCTCTCGTTTCTCGCTGAAATGCTTGTCTGTTCTCGCATCGGAAGGACGATCTTCCCGCCGTTGGCCGGCGCCCGGCGCGTTTGATGTCAAGCTCGGGGTTTTTTGCTAGGGAAACGCCGAGAGGTCAGGTCCGGGCCGGCCCGGGGAGGGAGTGCGCATGGGCGAAAAAAACGGAGCCGATCGGTTCGCCGTGGCCGTGTCGGTGCGGGAGTCCTACAAGGTCGGCATCGGCGGCACCACCAAGGAAAGCGAACGGGTGCTGTACTACTACGCCGAGAAGACGCCGGAGGCCGGCATCTCGGTCCAGGCGCTCAACGCCAACAGCGTGCCGAGCGGCGAGCGCACCAAGGTGACGGAGGAGGAGTTTCTCGAGAAGTACCGCCCCGAGCCGCTGATCTACTACAACCAGGTCAAGCCGCGCATGGAGGCGATGCTGGCCGAGCTCGACAAGGGCGAGAAGCATCTGGAGGCCGGCCGCACGGACAAGGCCGAGGCCTCCTTCCAGAAGGCGCTCGAATACGACGCCGAGAACCTGCGGGCCATCTTCGGCCTGGGCAACGCCTATCTGACGGCCGGCAAGATGGAGGAGGCCAAGGAGATCTTCGAGAAGATCATGTCCATCGACCTGGCCTTCGGCCCGGAGAACAAGTTCCTGTTCAACGAGTTCGGCATCCGCATGCGCAAGCACGGGCTGCTGGAGATGGCCCGGGCCTATTACCAGAAGGCGCTGGCCGCCTCCGAGGCCGACGAGAACCTGCACTTCAACCTGGGCCGCATCCATTACGAACTGGGCGAGTTCGCCGAGGCCATCGCCGAGGCCGAGCGCTGCCTGGCCATCAATCCGGGCTTCCTGATCGCGGGGAAGATGAAGAAGGCGGCCCAGAAGGGGCTGGGGGCGTCGCACGCCGGCTGAGGGCGTTTTCTCACCGGCGCGCGGGCGCCCGCGTCGCGTCCGCGAACGTCCTGGGCGTCCCCTCTTCGGGCGACACGCTTCGCTGACGGTGTCCTCGCGAGCGCACCCCTCCTTGAGGGGCGCGCCTCGTCAGATTCTTGCTTTCGCCTTTTCCCCATATTCAACGTTCCCAGCGTTGACGCCGCCACATGCGCAAGGATGGGTCGCCGCTGTCGCGACGTGCGTGGGTAACGCGTTAAAATATCTAAAATAGTAATTTAGCAAGGCAAATATAGTATAATATGTTTACTTTTCGTTTGGCCATGCTATAGCTCCCCTCAAAGGAGGGTGGGCCATGGAAACCAGGATGCTGCGATTCGTGGTGCTTGTCCTCGTCGCCATGCTGTTCGCGGCGGGCTGCACGAAGGTGAACAAGGTGAAGCCGATCAACGATGTGAAAGACGGGAAGATGGGGCTCGTCTATGTCTTGCCGAAGACGCAGCTAGTCGTCGAAGTGCCGATCACAGTGAAGATCAAGAACGGTCAACTTCAATATGCAAATGTATATTATGACAAAAAGCTTGGAAAAATACAAAAACGAGTGAATTGCGAGAACGTATTTTCTGGAACATATTATAATATTTCTTATACTATCGAGGCAGGAGACCCGACGGTCACAACGGTAGCTGTTCCGGATACGAAAAATATATACAGCATGGATATCGATTCTTCGTTTTTGAAAGATGCAAAAAAGAACTTGACCTTCAATGAGCAGGGCATGCTTGTTTCAGGGAGCTTTTCAAGCAAAGACAAAACGCTTGAATTCGCAGTGCAGCTCATCGGTACGCTTGCCAAACTTGCCACGGTGGTCGGCCTGGCGGAGGAAGGGTGCGGACAAAGCGCCGAAGACCGAGCCGTCCCCCCGCTCCGCATAGGGGATATAACAGATGCCGTCACCGAGCCGGAGAAGTTTGCCTGCTACATGATGCGCAAGGACCGCCTGGAAGAACTCGCCGGGCAAAAGGCCGCGTATGCCGCCGCCAATGTCAAGAAAGGGGAGCTGCTGCTTGGGGCCAACTCCGGTGGCGTCGACCGGTCCGTTGATGTGTACAAGGCAAGGATGGCCGACCTCAGCAGCTGGATGAAGGAACTCAAGTCTTCCTTGACGCTCGACAGCTCCGTGACGCTTACTTTTAGAAAAGTTATTGATCCAGAAGTGTTGCTACATGGACCGGTCGATCTGTTCGAAATCAATAGCGGGAAGATCTACGCGCCTGTCGTGACGGATTTCGTGGAGGAGAATGCGGCTCGTTATGTCAAAAAATGTGACCAGCTCGGAAGCGGGGCGTTGAAGTTGTCCCTTGCGAAAAGTGAGAACAATGTGACGGATTCCGTTTCGAGGGCCGCGGGAACGTTGTCCGGCGAGAAGGGACTGTACTACAGGATGCCCGCCCAGGCGGAGGTGAAGTTCATCAAGGGCGACTACAGCACGCCGCCGCAAAAAGTGGCCATCGCCCAGTGGGGGGCGCTGCTGGCCCTGCCCACGACCATGCATTCCACGGATTCCGCCATATCCTTCGAGTTCTTCGCCGACACCGGGGCGATCAAAACCATCGGCACGGAGAACAAGGCCATCGACATGGAGCAGGTGGGCAAGCTCGGCGAGGCCGGCGTGTCCCTGGTCAAGGCCATTTATGCAGGCAACGACGAGATCACCCGCCTTACGCAGGAAAAGGAAAAGCTCACCCTGCAAAAGGACATCCGCGACCTGAGAAACGCGCTCCAGACGGGCCAGTGACCCGTCGCGCCGCCCCGGCCACGAGCATGCGGCCGGGGCGGCCCTGTCTTTACCGGAACACCACCGTCTTGTTCCCGTACACGATCACCCGGTCCTCCAGGTGCCATTTGACCGCCCGGGCCAGCACCGTGCGCTCCAGGTCGCTGCCCGTGGCCTTGAGGTCGGCCACGGAGAAGCGATGCGTCACCCGGGCCGTGTCCTGCTCGATGATCGGGCCGGCGTCGAGCTCCGACGTCACGTAGTGGGCCGTGGCCCCGATGAGCTTGACCCCGCGCTCGTGGGCCTGGCGGTAGGGATCGGCCCCGACGAAGGCCGGCAGGAACGAATGGTGGATGTTGATGATCCGGTGCTCGTAGGGACGCAGGAAATCCGCCGAAAGAATCCGCATGTACCGGGCCAGCACGATGAGGTCCGTGTCCGCGCCGAGCAGTTCCGCCATCCGCGCCTCGACCTCGGCCATGCCGCCGTCGCCCACCGGCACGCAGGTAAACTGCACGCCGAAGCTCTCCACGCTTCCTCTGAGGTCCTCGTGGTTGCTGACGACCATGGCCACCTGGCACGGCAGCTCGCCTCGGGCGTGCCGCCACAGGAGCTCCATCAGGCAGTGGTCGTGGCGCGACACCAGAAACACCGCCCGGCGCGGCACGTCGGTGTAGGTCAGCCGCCAGTCCATGGAGAACCGCGCCCCCACCACCTCGCCGAAGGCCGTTTCCAGGGCCGTGCGCGAAATGTCGATGTAGGGCGCGTAGAATTCCAGCCGCATGAAGAACGTCCCCCCCTCGGGGTCCGTGGAGTGCTGGTCCAGGTCGATGATGTTGGCCCCGTGGGCGTGCAGGAAGGTGGTGACCGCGGACACGATGCCGGGCCGGTCGGGACAGGTGATGCGCAAACGGGCGATATGCGTCATAAACGTGGTATCCTTGAAGTGGAGCGTCCGGGTCTTGCCGGGGAAAAGCCCATACCCCAGAACGCTTTTTGAGGCCAGCGGGCTTTCTCCAAAGATTATTCGGACAATATTGTCATTTTCCGTAAATTCGTTTAGAGAAGCCCATCCACCGCGGGCGGGCCCCCGTTTCGGACGCGCCGTGGCCGAAGGAAAGCCGAACCTTTAACGAATTTTCCCAGCGAGGACCTCCCATGCTTATTGGCATTCCGAAGGAAATCAAGGTGCTGGAAAATCGTGTGGCCATGACTCCCGGCGCGGTGGAGACGCTTGTCCGGCGCGGCCACGAGGTCCTCGTCGAGGCCGGCGCGGGCCTGGGCTCGGGGCTTTCCGACGACCAGTACGCCCGGGCGGGCGCCAAACTTGTCGATGCCGCCGCGGCCTGGGCCGCGCGGATGGTCGTCAAGGTCAAGGAGCCCATCGCCTGCGAGTACAAGTACCTGCGCAAGGACCTGCTCCTTTTCACCTACCTGCATCTGGCCGCCGACCGGGCGCTCACCGACGCGCTTACCGCCTCCGGGACCACGGGCGTGGCCTACGAGACCGTGCAGCTGCCAAGCGGCGCGCTGCCGCTGCTTATCCCCATGAGCGAGGTGGCCGGCCGCATGGCTCCCCAGGTCGGGGCCCACGCCCTGGAGAAGTCACAGGGCGGCCGCGGCATTCTGCTCGGCGGCGTGCCCGGCGTGCCGCAAGCCTCGGTGGTGGTCCTCGGCGCGGGCGTGGTCGGGGCCAACGCCTGCAAGCTGGCCGTGGGCATGGGCGCGCAGGTGACGGTCCTCGACGTGAACCACGCCCGGCTCCAGTACCTCGACGACATCTACCAGGGCCGCATCGTCACCATGGCCAGCAACGAGGCCAACATCCGCAAGGCCGTGACCTACGCCGACCTGCTCATCGGCGCGGTGCTCATCCCCGGGGCCAAGGCTCCCCACCTGGTCAGCCGCGACATGCTGCCCACCATGAAGGAAGGCTCGGTCATCGTGGACGTGGCCGTGGACCAGGGCGGCTGCGTGGAGACCATCAAGGCCACCACCCACGCCGACCCCACCTACGTCATCGACGGCGTGGTCCACTACGGCGTGGCCAACATGCCCGGGGCCGTGCCGCGCACCTCGACCTACGCCCTGTGCAACCAGACCCTTCCCTACGCGCTGCGGCTCGCGGCCCACGGCCTGGACGCGCTGCGCCAGGACGCCGCCCTGGCCAAGGGGCTCAACACCCATGCCGGCAAGCTCACCTTCGCCGGCGTGGCCGAGGCCTTCGGCCTGCCGCTGACCCCGGTGGCGGCGGCCCTGGCCTGACGTCGCGCGCCTTGAAAAATGCGGCGGTATCTTTTAAGAAAGCGGAGCAATTAAAAAGTGTTGTTTCGTACATTTGTGTCTGTGCGCCTTGAGGGCGCGACGCATGTCGGAAATGCGGGGGAAGGGGCGCGAGCTCTTTCTCGGAGTTTCACAAATATGTGTCAAGGAGGGTGGCGGGGGATTCCCATCCCGGCCGAGTTCATGTATTTCCACAGGAACTTGACTTCGGGCTAAGTGGTTGAAATCGACTGTAAACAGGAGGCGTCCATGAAAAGGTCCTGGCTCATTGCCCTGTTGCTCGTCCTCGGGATGGCCGCGCCGGCCCGCGCCGCGGACACCATCAAACTGGGATTCAACATCCCGCTGACCGGCGACATCCCGGACGTCGGCGAATCCTCGAAGAACGCCGCCGAGATGCTGAAAAAGAAGATCAACGACGCCGGCGGGATCGAGGTCGGCGGCAAGAAGTACCTGGTGGAATTCATCTACGAGGACAACGAGTCCAAGGCCGAATCCGCCCTGTCCGCCGCCCGCAAGCTCATCACCCAGGATGGCGTCCTCGGCATGGTCGGCCCCCAGTCCAGCAAGCAGGCCGTGCCCGCCGGCGAGGCCGCCAATGACCTCAAGACCCCGATGATGGCCCCCTGGTCCACCAACCCCAACACCACCAAGGCGCGGCCCTACGTCTTCCGCGGCTGCTTCCTCGACACCTTCCAGGGCCCCACGGCCGCCAAGTTCGCCTCCGAGGAATTCAAGGCGAAAAAGGCCGCGGTGCTCTACGACATCGCCTCCGACTATCCCAAGGGCCTGGCCGAGGACTTCAAGGCCGCCTTCGA
>JAEWCY010000095.1 GCA_023390395.1 Pseudomonadota bacterium
TGCACACCGACGGCGACGTGGCCGGCTCGCTCATGGCCGTGGACCCCGACAACGTGGTGGACGTCATGCTCGGCACCGGCGGCACGCCCGAGGGCGTGCTCTCGGCCTGCGCCATCCGGGCGCTCGGCGGCCGGCTGCTGGCCCGGCTCGATCCGCAGCTGGAAGACGAGAAGCTGGCCCTGGCCGAGGCCGGCATCGACTGCGCGCGCATCTTCACCGAGGAAACGCTGGTCAAAAGCGACGACACCTACTTCGCCGCCACCGGCATCTCGGGCGGCACCTTCCTGGAAGGCGTCCAGTTCACCGGTACCCACGCCGTCACCCACTCCCTGGTCATGCGCGGCAAGACCGGCACCATGCGCCGTATCGAAACGCGCATCCGGCTGGACAAGCTGATGGAAATCAGCGCGGTGAAGTACGATTAGGGGAGGGGGAGAAGAGGCCTCCGGCGGCCGGGGGGCATGATGCCCCCCGGACCCCCTCGACGGGGAAAGGCAGGCGTCAGAAGATGAGGATGGTGTAGCCGTCTTCGGCGTAGGGGGCCATGCCGGGGTGGCCGTGCATGTCGCCCAAGAGGGTGAATCCCTCGGCCACGGCCGCCTCCTGGCTGCCGAGCTGGTGCGAGCAGGCCCGGCAGACGCCGGCGAACAGCCCCAGGCCCTTGGTCTTCTCGAAAAGCGCGTGCATGGGGTTGTCCGCCTTGGCCAGGACGGCCACGAGCCTGGTGGCCTCGCCCTCCAGCACCACTTTGACCTCGTAGCCTTTCTCCAGGAAGTCCAGGGCGTTGAGGAGCACGTGGACGAAACAGGACATCTCGCCCCGAAACGCGAACAGCGCCGCCTTCTTCATGACTCGCCTCCCTTCCCGGCCGCGACCTTGCCGACCGGGGCCAGATACACGGTGAATTCCGCCTCGCCGTCCACGCCCAAAAGCGCGTCGCAGGCCTCCTGGTCGTAGGCGGCCACGGCGCAGGTTCCCGCGCCCACGGCCTCGCAGGCCAGGTACAGGTTCTGGCAGACGTGGCCGGCGTCCAGCGCGATGACCTTGTAGGACGCCTCGGCGTAGCGCCACTCCATGCGCTCGGGGACGGTGGTCCAAAAAAACGTCACGGCCCCCCGGGCGACGAAGCGCTGGTCGAAGGCGGCCCTGGAGACTTGCCCCTCGAGGTCGTCCGGCTGGTCTTCCAGGAGCAGCCCATGCTCCACGGGCAGGTAGCGGTAAAGGCCCTTGGCGAGCCCCTCCACGCGAAAGACGGCCAGGTACGTTTCCAGGGCGTGGCGGCAGCCGGCCGAAGGCACGGTGCGAAAACCGGACGCGCCCGGAGCCTTGCGCAGGCCCTGGCTGGCCCAGAGCAGAAAGCCCAGTTCGGCGAGCGTCAGCGGCGTGTCGTCGAAGACCCGGCGCGAACGGCGGTTGGCCACGGCCTCGGCCAGGGGCACGGGCGCGACGCCCGGCCAGCCGCCGCCCGGTCCGGGCAGGGGCACGAGCGCCGCTCCTGGCGGATACGGCTTTTGCAGCGGCGGCGCGGGCAGGCCCCTATTTTGCGCCGTGGTGGAAAAGTCCACCATCTTGCGCACCGTGTCCTTCAGGAAAAACTTCAAATCAAACCGCATCCCGTCTCCTTCCCCCATATGGGGTGGTCCAGGAGGGGCCACTGGCCCCTCCTGGCCGCCGGAGGCATTTTTTCCCCTCCAACCTACGCATACCCTTCGATAATCTCCCGCAACGCCCCCATATCCGGCTCCCGCGTGGCCAGCGGCGCTTTCGCGCCCGCGTCGAAGGCCGGCCGGTCGTTTGTGTAAAGGACGCCGATGGGGATGCGCTCGCCCCACTGCCTGGCCTTCTCCATGGCCGCGCCGAAATCGGTCGGGTCGTGGTCGTCGCCGAGCGCGTAGCAACGTTCCTTGTACCAAGCGTAGGTGTTGACCTTGTTGAAGGAGACGCAGGGCTGGAGCACGTCGATGAGGGCGAAGCCGGGATGGCGCGCCCCGGCCGCGATGAGCCCGGCCAGGTGGTCGATGTCGCCGGCGAATCCCCGGGCCACGAAGGCCGCGCCCATGGCCACGGCCACGGCCACGGGGTTGAAGGCGGCCGACGGCGCGCCGTGGGGCTGGGTCTTGGTCTTCTGGCCTTGCGGCGTGGTCGGGCTGGCCTGGCCCTTGGTCAGGCCGTAGATCTGGTTGTCGTGGACGATGTAGGTGATATTCACATTGCGCCGGATGGCCGCCAGGAAGTGGTTGCCGCCCTCGCCGTAGGAGCAGCCGTCGCCGGATTCGGCGAACACGGCCAGTTCCGGGTTGGCCAGCCGGATGCCCGTGGCCGCCGGCAGGGAACGGCCGTGCAGGCCGTTTAGAGTATTGACGCGGATGTAGTGCGGGGCCTTGGCCGCCTGGCCGATGCCCGTGGAGAAGACCGCCTTGTGGGGCGGCAGGCCCAGTTCCACCAGGGCCTTGACCACGGCCTTGCGGATGGAGAAGTTCCCGCAGCCGGGGCACCAGGCGGTTTCGAACTCGCCGTAGTCTTGCGCTGTGACCATGCCTGCCTCCTACAGCCTTTCCAGGATGTACGCCGCGGTGAACGGCAGCCCGTCGTAGCGGTTGACGCTGCCGTCGAAGACGTAGCCCGTCTCGCGACGGACCAGCCGGGCCAGCTGGCCGGCGAAATTGCCCTCGACCATGACCGTGCGCCGGGCCTTGCCGAGCACCGGCATAAAGGTGTCCGGGACCAGCGGCCAGACCTGGGAAAAATGCAGCACCGCCGCCTTTTCCCCTTTCTCCCGCAGCGCCTCGGCCGCCTCCAGGGCCGCGCCGAGGGTCGAGCCCCAGCAGGTCAGCAGCGTCGCGCCGTCCGGGTCGCCGTACACGTCCGGCGGCAAGGCGGCCTTGGCCAGGCCGTCGTGCTTTCGCATGCGCTTGTCCTGCATGGCCACGCGCACGCCGAGGTCCTCGGTGATGTGCCCGTCCGGGGTGTGCTCGTCGCTGTCGAGGACGACGGTGGCTTCGCAAAAGCCGGGGACCAGGCGCGGCGACACGCCGTCGTCGGCCGCGGCGTAGCGCACGTAACCGGCCGGGTCGGGCACGGCGGTCAGGGGCCGGGCCACGGGCGGCAGGCCGTCCAGGTCGAAGGGCGCGACGTCGCGGAAGCTGTCGGCCAGAAACTGGTCCGTAAGGATGAAAACCGGCGACTGGAAGCGCTCGGCCGTGTCCACGGCCCGGTGGGCAAGGTGGAAGCACTGCTCCACGCTGCCCGGGGCGAAGACGGCCCGGGGAAATTCGCCGTGGCCGGCGGAGAGGACCATATCGAGGTCGGCCTGCTCGGTGCGGGTGGGCAGCCCGGTGGCCGGGCCGGGGCGCTGGGCCACGACGATGGTCACGGGGGTCTCCAGCATGCCGGAGAGGCTCACGCCCTCGACCATGAGCGCGAAGCCGCCGCCCGAGGTGGAGACCATGGGCCTGGCCCCGGCGTAGGACGCGCCGATGGCCATGATCACGGCGGCGATCTCGTCCTCGGCCTGCTCGCAGACCACGCCCATGCGGTCGGCGTGGTCGATGTAGGCCTGGATGACCGAGGTGCCGGGGGTCATGGGGTAAAACGAGCAGAAGTTCACGCCCGCGGCCAGCCCGCCGAGAGCAATGGCCTCGTTGCCGTGGAGCATGACCCGCTTGCCGCGCGCCTCGGGCGGGGGCAGGCAGGCGAAGGCGGCCTGCTGGGCGGCCGTCCAGTCCATGGCCGCCGTGAAGACCTGCCGGTTGGCCGCCACGACGTCCTCGCCTTTCCTGCCGAACTTCTCGGCGATAAGCCCGGTGATCCAGGCCGGGTCCAGGCACAGCAGCGCGCCGAGCACGCCGAGCGCCGCCATGTTTTCGTACAGCGGCTTGGGGCAGAGCTCCTTGTAGGGGATGGCCAGCCCCGGCAGACCGGCCAGGCCGTGGGCCGCGTCGGCCAGCACCAGGGCCCGGTCCGTGAGGTCGCTCCTGTGGATGTCCAGGGTCTCGGCGGACAGGGCGACGAGGAGGTCGATGCCTTCCGTCGGCGCGACCACCGGCGCGCTGTCGGCGCGGATGGCGAAGGTGTTGTGGCCGCCCCGGATGCGGGACTGGTAGTCCTGGGTGACGACGATGGCGTAGCCGGCGCGCACCAGGGCCCGGGAGAGGAATTCCCCCACGGTCACGAGCCCCTGGCCGGCTTCGCCGCCGATGACGATGTTGACTGCGGATGCGCCCATGCTTGTCGCTCCCTTGCGGCAAAAAGACGGCCGTCCGCGCCTGGCGCGGACGGCCGGGGGTTGACTTGCGGCTGACGCCGCGGGCTGCCTAGGCGGCGGTGGTCGGCGGGACGTAGACCCGGGCGGCCAGGTCCTTGTCGAGCATGAAGAAACCGCCGGGGGTCTGGTCCACGAGCTTGAGCTTGGCGATGACGTCGGCGACGCTCGCCTCCTCCTCCACCTGCTCGTCGATGAACCACTTGAGGAAGGAGGCCGTGCCGTGGTCCTTTTCCTCCAGGGCCAGGTCCATCAGCTTGTAGATGCGGGCGGTGACGCCCTCCTCGTGGGACAGGGCCTCCTCGAACACGGTCAGGGGCGAGGCCCAGTCATGGGGCGGCGCCTCGATGGCCTGCAGGATCACCCGGCCGCCGCGCTCCACGATGTAGTCATAGAATTTCTGGGCGTGGAACTTCTCTTCCTGGTCCTGCACGTGCATCCAGTTGGCGAATCCCATGAGGCCCTTGTCCTCGAAATAGGTGGCCATGGAAACGTACAGGTAGGCGGAATAGAGCTCCCAATGCACCTGGTCGTTGAGAGCCTTCACCATGGTCGGCGACAGCATGGGTTAGTCCTTCTTCCAGAGGCCGTGGATGTTGCAGTATTCGCGGGCGTAGACCTTCTCGGCCTTGATGCAGAAGGTCGCTTCCGGGGCCTGGCCGGGTTTGAGGAACTGGCGGTAGGTCTTGCCGTCGGCCACCAGCTCGATCCACTCGATGTAGTGTTTCTCTTCCATGGGGTGCGCGGCCGCGCCGACCTTGACCAAGTAGCCGTCGGCGGTCTTTTCGATGACCGGGACGTGTTTTTCCTTGGAAGCGTCCACGGTGTTCTCGGTCATGAGCTTCATGGGCTGGCCGCAGCAGACCAGTTCGCCGCCGCCGGCATGCAGGACCTCGACGATATTGCCGCACACTTCGCACTTGTAGATTTCCAGTTGCTCAGCCATGTCGTAGTACTCCTTGTGATCCCCGATGATCGTTGCACGCGCGGGCCGGCCGGGGAGAACCAGGGCGCGGGGCGAGCGACACCTTGTCATCTCCTAAACCACTTCTCGCCCCTTTGCGCAACCCCCCGCGCCGGACGAAGCCGGAAGCTCCGCTCCGTGGTGGCCGCGCCGTAAAGAAATCGCCGAAGCGGCCGATGACAGGGAAGGAGGCCCATGGGGCCGCCATGGAGAACGCCATGCACCTTGCCCGAAAACTGCTGCCCTGCGCCCTGGCCGGCCTGGTCCTGGCCGCCGGCCTGGTCGAGCCCGCGGACACGGCCCGGGCCGGCACGCCCGCTCCGCTGCCGACGCAGATCCCCATCCGCGACATCGACGCGCCGCCGACGCCCAATACGCCAGCCACGCCCTTTTCGCCCAAGCCCGCGCCGACGCGGCGGCATCGAGCCAAGAAGCCGCGCAAGCGGCCGACCTCGTCCGTGTCGACGCCGTCCGCGCCACGGGCCAAGGCCCCGGCCGGCCCCAAGCTCGAGCAGCGCTACGAGCCGCCCACGGAATCCATCGTGCCCCTGGACGCCCCCCTGTCCCCCACGGCCCAGCCGGCCGTCGGCGGCCAAAAGGGCCAAGCCGGGCCGAAGCCCGCGCCCGTGGAATTCCCGCCCGAGCCCGCCCCGGCTCCGGCTCCGACGCCGCAGCCGGCCCCCCAACCCGCGCCCAAGCCGGCCCAATGACAAGGAGGCCGTCATGAAAAACACGCTTCGCACCCTGTCCGCGCCGCTGGCGTGCCTGGTCCTGGCCACGCTGCTCATGGGCGCGACCCCGCCGCCGCCCCAGCCGCAGTATCCCGAGGTGGCCATGGCCCTGGCGGCGGACCTCGACCGCCAGCTCGTGCCGCGCCTTGGCATGTACACCCGCGACAACAGCCGGGGCCTGTACTGGGTGGTGGTGACCACCCCGGCGGACATGAGCGACTTAAGCCGCGCCACGCCCCTGTCCCGGCTCTTCGGCCAGGAGCTGTCCACGGCCCTGGTGGCGCTGGGGTACAACGTCCAGGAGATCCGCAAGGCCGGCGACATCATGACGAGCCGGGGCCAGGGCGAGTTCGTCCTGACCCGCGACACCCGCGCCCTGGCCGCCAGCCGGGCCACGGCCACCCTGGTCGTGGCCGGCACCTACGTGGCCACGCCCGGCGGCGTGCGCTTCGCCATGGAGGTCATCGACGCCCGCAACAACAACATCGTGGCCGCGGCCAACCGCACCCTGCCCATGGACGCCACGGTAGGGGCTCTCGGCGGCCCGGGCACGTCCTTTGTCGCGCCCACGGTCTCCACCGTCGATCCCGAGACCTTCCGCCGGGAGATGATCCCCTACTCCATGGCCCGGCACTGGTGATTCCCGGCGGCCGGCTTGCCACCGGCCGCCCCATCTCTTATGCTCCGGGCATGTCCCCGAGAGCATGAGGATGGAACCATGAACGACTTGCGCCACGTCCTGGTCGTGGAAGACAGCCGCGTCCAGGCCAAGATCATCAGCCAGCACATCGCCGAGGCCACGCCCTTTCCCACCCTGGTGGCCCACACCCTGGCCGAGGCCAGGGAGATCATGACGCAGCAGCGCGAGGCCATCTTCGTGGCCATCCTCGACCGCAACCTGCCCGACGACGAGGACGGCGGCATCGTGCCCCTGGCCACTTCGCTCGGCATCCCCTCGGTGGTCATGACCGCCACCTTCGACGAGGAGGTGCGCCAGAAACTCCTGGAACAAAACGTGGTGGACTACTTCGTCAAGACCATGTCCGAGATGGCGGCCATGGAGCGGCTCATCGAGCGGCTGTACAAGAACCAGTTCGTCAAGGCGCTGGTGGTGGACGACTCCAAGCTCTTCCGCCATCACCTCACGCGGCTGCTGACCAACCTCAACCTCCAGGTGCTGGAGGCCGAGGACGGCCGGCAGGCCCTGGACGTGCTGCGCGGGGAGGAGGGCGTCAGCCTCGTGGTCACGGACTACAACATGCCAAACCTCGACGGATTCGGCTTCATCGAGGAACTGCGCGCCACTTGGCCCAAGGACAAGCTGGCCGTCATCGGCGTCTCCGCCGAAGGCGGGGCGCAGACCGTCAAGTTCCTCAAGGTCGGGGCCAACGACTTCCTGGTCAAGCCCGTGCAGGCCGAGGAATCCATCTGCCGGGTCCACCAGCAGCTGGACATGCTGGAGATCCTGGCCAACTACCGCGAACTGTGCGCCAAGGCAGGGCAGTAGACGGCGCGGCCGCCTCGCGACGCCGCCCGTTGCGCCGCTTCGTTCCGGTCGCCGCCTGCCTGGCCGTCCTGTTGGCGGCCGCCGTCGTCCTGCGCCTGGCCACGGCCGCGCCGCCTTTTCCCCTGGCCGTGCTCTCCCCGCCGGGGGCCGCCGTGGTCGCGGCCCGAAACGGCGCGCCCCTGCGACTCTACCTCGCCCCGGACGAGGCCTGGCGCTTTCCCACCCGCCTTGCCGCCGTGGCCCCCATCCTGCCGCGGCTGGTGATCGCGGCCGAGGACCGGCATTTCTACCGCCACCCCGGGGTCAACCCCCTGTCCCTGGCCCGGGCCGCGATTTCGAACCTCCTCGCCGGCCGCGTGGTCTCGGGCGGGTCCACCATCACCATGCAGCTGGCCCGGCTGGCCGAGCCCAAGGCCCGCACCCTGGCCGGCAAGCGGCGCGAGGCCCTGGCCGCCCTGGCCCTGGAGCGGCGGCTGTCCAAGGAGGCCATCCTCGAGCGCTACCTCAACATGGCCCCCTACGGCGGCAACATCGTGGGCGTGGGCGCGGCCAGCCTGCTCTACTGCGGCAAGACCCCGGACCGGCTGTCCCTGGCCGAGGCGGCCCTTTTCGCCGTGCTGCCGCGCGCGCCAAGCGCCCTGGACCCGGTGCGCCATCCCGCCCGGGCCAAGGCCGCCCGCGACGCGCTGCTCGCGCGCATGGCCAGGCTGGGGGTGGTCACGGCCGCGGAGGCGGCCGAGGCCATGGCCGCGCCCGTGCCGCGAAAGCTCATGGAGCCGCCGTTTCTCGCGCCGCAGTTCAGCGACATGGCCAGGGAGGCGGCAGGCAAGGCCGTGCGCGTGGACACGACCCTGGACCCGTCGCTGCAAAAGGCCGTGGCCGACCTGCTGCGCGGCCGCAGGAGCGCGCTGGCCGCCCAGGGCATCGGGGCCGTGGCCGCCGTGGTCCTGGACGTGGCCAGCCGCGACGTCCTGGCCCTGGTCGGCTCCACGGACTTTTTCGGCGACGCCCGCTTCGGCCAGATCAACGGCGCGACCATCCGCCGCTCGCCGGGCTCGGCGCTCAAGCCCTTCCTTTACGCCATGGCCCTGGACGCCGGCCTGGTCTTTCCCCAAAGCCAGCTCCTGGACGTCCCCACGGCCTTCGGCGGCTACAAGCCCAAGAATTACGACGGCCTCTACCGCGGCCGGGTGACCACCGAGCAGGCGCTCACGGCCTCCCTCAACGTGCCGGCGGTGCGGCTTTTAAACGACGTGGGCCCGGGGCGCTTCCTGGACCAGCTGCGCCGGGAGGGCTTTGCCAGCCTGGACCGACCGGCCGAGCATTACGGCCTGTCTTTGGTGCTCGGCGGCGGCGAGGTGACGCTTCTTTCCCTGGCCGACGCCTATGCCGACCTGGCCGGCGGCGGCGAGCACCGGCCGCCCCGGCTGCTCCTGGCCACGCCTTCCGTTCCGGCCACGCGGCTTTACTCCCCCGAGGCCAGCGCGCTGGTCACCGAGATGCTCGCCAAGGTGGAGCGGCCGGACCTGCCCACTTCCTGGGAGCGCGCCCTGGCCGTGCCGGCCGTGGCCTGGAAGACCGGAACGTCCTACGGCCACCGCGACGCCTGGGCCGTGGGCTACAGCGCCGACCGGGTCATCGCCGTATGGGTCGGCAACATGGACGGGACGCCGGTCAAGGGCATCTCGGGCGCGGTCCACGCCGGGCCGATCCTCTTCGAGCTTTTCCGGGCCGTGGAGCCGCGCGGCTCGCGCCTGGCCATGCCGGCCTGGCTCAACATCCGCGAGGTGGAGGTCTGCGCCGAAAGCCGCCAACTGGCCGGCCCGGACTGCCCCCGGCGCGTCACGGCCAGGATCATCCCCGGCGTGACCCGGCTCGCCCCCTGTCCGGTGCACCGGCGCCAGCTCGTGGACGCGGCCACGGGACGGGCCCTTTCCGCCGACTGCCTGGACGGGCGCGAGGCCGCGTCCGTGGTCGTGGCCCGCTACCCTGCCGAACTCGTGTCCTACTGGCGGGCCGTGGGCATCCCCTTCGAGGCCCCGCCCGAGCCCGAGCCGGGCTGCGGCGCGCCGTCGGGCACAGGACCCCGCGTGGTCTCGCCAAGCCCGGCCACGCCCTACGTCTTTCGGCGCGACGTGCCGGCGTCGCTGCAGCGCATCGCCCTGACCGCCGCCGCCCCTGCCGACAGCCGCCGGCTTTCCTGGTATGTGGACGGCGAGCTTACCGCCCAGGGCGGGCCGGCCGAACGCCTTTTCTGGGAACCGGCCCCGGGCCGCCACCGCGTGGTGTGCGTGGACGACCTGGGCCGCACCGACGCCGTGACCGTGGGCGTCGAATAGACAAAGGAGGGAGCGCCTCATGAGCGCCGTGCTGGATTTCTCCATCTTTCCGCTGGACAAGGGCGACAGCCTTTCGGAGTACGTGGCCCGGGCCGTGCGCATCATCAAGGAGAGCGGGCTGCCCTACGTCTTCTCCCCCATGTCGACCAGCGTCGAGGGCGAGTGGGACGAGGTCATGGCCCTGGTGACCCGGTGCAAGGACGCCCTGGCCGCGGACTGCAGCCGCATCCACGTGGTCATCCGCGTGGACCTGCGCGACGGCCCGTCCGGGCGGCTGGCGGCCAAGGTCCGGGCCGTGGAGGAAAAACTGTAGAAACCGTGCGGTCCGGGCCGCGACCGTTGCCAAGGCCCCGCGCCGGCGTTACACCGTTGCGACAAGCGGCAGCCGCGGCCCGACCGGGAAACGCCCCGGCCGGGCCAAACCCACCACGCAAACTCCCAGGAGTGAGCCATGCTCGATCAGTTGGCGAAAATGGACATGAGCATCTACTTCCAGACCGTCGTCTTCCTCGTCTTCCTCGCCCTGATGCTGCGGCTGCACTGGAAGATGGGTTCTTTCGCCCACATCTTCGCCAACGCCCTGCGCTACGCCGTGCTGCTGTTCGTCTTCATCTACCTGTTCCTCAACTGGGCCAGCGACGTCAATCCGAGCCTGCGCAGCAGCAGCATCCTCATCATGACGCTCATCAACGTCTACCTGCTGTGGCAGGTCATCGTGGCCGCCGTGGAGCTGCCCTACCGCCGGGCCCTGGCCGGCTGCGTGGACGGCATCTGCACGGGCACGGACCTGGAGCGGGCCTTCGCCACGGGCAAGCGCTTCTACAAGCTGCGCTACTTCTGGACCTCCCTGGCCAGCGGCAACGCCCCCTGGCGCTTCCTGCGCGGCATCGCCGCCGAGCGCACCCGCGACGACCTGCACCGGGTGTTCGTGAGCCTGGACCCCAAGGCGTCGGTCTTCGGCGCGAGCCTTTTCACCCACTACCTCAAGCACCGCCTGGACGCGGACAAGGGCCAGCCGGCGGAGAAGCGCGCCGAGCGCCTGCGCCTGGTCGAGGCCCTGGAAAAGGACGCCTGGCTTTCGGAAAATACCGGCGAGTTCCTGCATCTGCTGCTCACCGCACCCGAAGACCTCCAGGAGGCCGGGCTCAAGACCGCCCTCAAGGACGCCGGCAAACTGGCCTGACCGGCCGGACGGCCCTCCTTTGCCTCATGCGCACACGCGTCGCCCTTCTCTCCCTCTGCCTGCTCCTCCTGGCCGCGTCCGCCGCCTGGGCGACGGACGCGGCCAGGGCGCGTTGCGAGCCGGCCGCCCTGGCCGTGGCCGTGGACGCCGGGCACGGGCCGGGCATCCCCGGCGCGACCAGCGCCCGGGGCGTGCCCGAATACGACTTCAACCTGCGCTTGGCCAAGGAACTCGTCTCCGCCCTGCACGCCGCCGGCTTTCCCAAGGCCTTCCTCCTGGAGCCCAAGGGCGAGGACCTGCCCCCGGCCGCCCGGGCGGCCCGGGCCAACGCCGCCGGGGCCGGGCTGCTGCTCTCCGTCCACCACGACTCCGTCCAGCCCCAGTTTCTGGAAACCTGGACCGTGGACGGCCGCGCCCGGCGCTATTGCGACCGCTTCGCCGGCTATTCGATCTTCTATTCCCAGCGCAACCCCGACGCGGCCCAGAGCCTGGAACTGGCGAAAACCATCGGCCGCGAGCTGACCGGGGCCGGGCTCCGTTTCACCCGCCACCACGCCGCCGACATCCCGGGCGAACGCCGCCCCCTGGTGGACGAAACCGTGGGCGTCTACCGCTACGACGGCCTGGCCGTGCTGGCCGGCGCGCGCATGCCGGCCGTGCTTACCGAGGCCGGGGTCATCGTCAACCGCGACGAGGAACTGGCCCTGTCCGGGGACGAGCGCCGACAAATAACCGCCCGGGCCATGGCCAAGGCGGTCGCGTCCTGGTGCGCCGCGCCAAAGGCGCGCTAGTGTGGCGTTCTGTAAAAAATATGGTAATATTTTTTACAGAAAAATAATTATTCCATATTGTTGTTCTCGAAATTCATATGCACGAATTTCGAGAACGCGACACTAGGCCGTGTAGACATTTACCGTAGCCAGACAGCTATCGCCGCCACATGGAGAAACGACAAGTATGCGATGGCCAGCTTGTCATATCGTGTGGCAATTCTCCTAAACTGCTTGATCTT
>JAEWCY010000102.1 GCA_023390395.1 Pseudomonadota bacterium
CCCCCCCCCCCCCCCCCCCCCCCCCCCCCCCCCCCCCCCCCCCCCCCCCCCCCCCCCCCCCCCCCCCCCCCCCCCCCCCCCCCCCCCCCCCCCCCGCCGGAGGCATTTTCCTGCTCTTCCTCTCGCTCTCACTCTTTATTGCGTATCACCGATCGCGGCTTGCTGCCTTCCTGCGGCCCCAGCAGCCCGTCGCGCTCCATCTGTTCGATGAACCGGGCGGCCCGGTTGAAGCCGATGCGGAAGCGTCGCTGGATGAGCGAGATGGAGGCCTTGCCCTGCTCCATGACGAATTCCACGGCCTGGGGGTAGACGGCGTCGGAGGCGGTGTCGTCGCCGCCCTCGCCGCCGAGTTCGCCGCCGTTTCCATCCGCGCCCTTCTGCCAGTCGGCGAAGTCGAGCTTGTAGCTCGGCGCGGCCTGGCTCTTCCAGTGCTCGACCACGGCGGCGGTCTCCTCGTCGGAGACGAAGGCCCCGTGCATGCGCACGGTCTTGCCGCCGCTGGGCTTGAACAGCATGTCGCCCCGGCCGAGGAGATATTCCGCGCCCACGGCGTCGAGGATGGTGCGCGAGTCGTGCTTGCTCGTCACCTGGAAGGCGATGCGGGTGGGGAAGTTGGCCTTGATCAGCCCCGTGACCACGTCCACGCTCGGCCGCTGGGTGGCCAGGATCAGGTGGATGCCGGCGGCCCGGGCCAGCTGGGCCAGGCGCACGATGCTGACCTCCACCTCCTTGGCGGCGGTCATCATGAGGTCGGCCAGTTCGTCGATGACGATGACGAGATAGGGCAGGGGTTCGAGCTCCAGCAGTTCGTCCGGCCGGTTGTCGCCGAGCTTGGCGAGCTTTTCGTTGTAGCCGGCGATGTTGCGCACGCCAAGGAGCGCCATGGCCTCGTAGCGGCGGTCCATCTCGGCCACGGCCCAGTCCAGGGCGGACTTGGCCATGGACGTCT
Organism: Pseudomonadota bacterium; assembly: GCA_023390395.1. Taxonomy (GTDB): domain Bacteria; phylum Desulfobacterota; class Desulfovibrionia; order Desulfovibrionales; family Desulfovibrionaceae; genus Solidesulfovibrio. The sequence continues at coordinate 950 of JAEWCY010000102.1, forward strand.
CGGTCACCACCGGATGCACCAGGTGGGGCAGGTCGTTGTAGACCGAAAGCTCGATGCGCTTGGGGTCGACGAGCAGGAGCTTCACCTCGTCGGGGGTGGCCTTGTAGAGGATCGAGAGCAGGATGCCGTTGATGCACACGCTCTTGCCCGAGCCCGTCGCGCCGGCCACGAGCAGGTGGGGCATGCGGGCCAGGTCCGCCACCTGCGGCCGTCCCTGGATGTCCTTGCCGATGGCCAGGGTGATCTTGGACGACGAGGCCCGGAAGGCCTCGGTGTCGAGGACCTCGCGGAAATAGACGGTCTGCCGCCTGGCGTTGGGGATCTCGACGCCGACCGTGTCCTTGCCGGGAATGGGGCCCTCGATGCGCACGGCCAGGGCCTTCATGGCCAGGGCCAGGTCCACGGACAGCCCCACGATGCGGCTGATCTTGACCCCGGGCGCGGGCTTGACCTCGAACATGGTGACCACCGGCCCCGGCACCACGCGCATGACCTCGCCCTGGATGCCGAAGTCGTTGAGGCAGGTGATGAGGCTCTCGGCCTGGCGGCGGCAGACCTCGGGCTCCACGGCCATGGCCTCGGAGGCCGGCGGCACGGCGAGCAGATCCAGGGAGGGCATCATGTCGCCGGACTTGGCCGCGGGCCTGGGCGCGGGCTTGGCCGGCTTGGGCGCGGCGGGCTTGGGCGCGGCGGCCACGGCCTGCAGCGGCGAGGGCTCCTCGGCCGGGGCCTTCTCCGCAGCCTTTTCCGGGGCCTTGGCCGGCGCGGCGGGCGCGGCCTCGCGCACCTGGTGCACGATGGCGTCGAGGAAGCGGTCCACGGCCTCGGCCGGCTCCTTGGCCGGAGCCGGGGCGGGCTTTTCCACGACCACAGGGGGCGCGGGCGGCGCGGCGGGTTCCGGCGCGGCCTTGGCCTTTTCGCGGGCCGGCCGGGCCTTTTGCTTCGGGGCCGGGGCCTCCTCGCCGTCGTCAAGCTCGAACTCGGGTTCGGGCCGGCGGCGTTCGGCCTTAGCCGGGCGTTCGCGCTCCCGGGCGGCCCGGTCGGCGGCCCGGCGCTCGCGCCAGTCGCTCCAGGCGTCGTAGGCACGCAGGCCACGTTCCCGCAGCACGGCCATGACCGGTTGCCAGAAATTGCTCCAGGTGAGGCCGAAGGTCACCTGCACGGCGGCCACCAGGGCGCAGGCCAGGAAGAAATAGGCCCCGAAAGAGCTCAAGTAGTGGTTGAAGAATTCGTACAGCGAGCGCCCCACGGCCCCGCCGCCCCGGACATTGCCCACGGACAGGCCGAAAAGGCTCCAGGGCGAGCCCAGAAAGGCGAGTACGACCAGGGACAGGGAGAAGGCCCCGGTCGTGCGCCAAAAAGGCAGGCGCAGGCTCGGGGCGAGGAGCCTCAAGCCCCGCCAGGCGATCCAGCAGGGCACCAGGTAGGCCCACACGCCGAAGGCCTCGGCGAGCAGGCCGCCTAGGTAGGCCCCGGCCAGCCCGGCCCGGTTGGCCACGCCCCGGCGGGCGGACACGGACTGGTTGAAGCCCGGGTCGCCTGCGTAATACGTGTACACGGCCACGCACAGGAAAACGGCCAGGAAGAAGGCGGCCAGGCCCACGATCTCCCGGGTGACCCGGAAGCCGCTGCGTCCGCCTTTTCCGGCGTCCTTGCCGCCATTGCGATCGGCGCTGCCCATCTTCGCGCTTCAGCGGGCGATGCTAGGGTTGTTCAATGCGTCCTGCCTGGCCCGCTATTCCCGGCCGATGTAGCCGCCGGTGCGGGTATCCACCTTGATCCGGTCGCCGATGTTGACGAAAAGCGGCACCAGCACCGTGACCCCGGTCTCGACGATCGCCGGCTTGGTGGCGCCGCTGACCGTGTCGCCCTTGACCCCGGGCTCGGTCTCCTTGACCTCGAGGACCACCGAGGCCGGCAGGTCCACGTCCAGGGGCTGGCCCTTGTAGAGCAGCATCTTAAGCTCCATGCCGTCCTTGAGGTAGCCGCCCTTCTCGCCCATGGGCCCCACGCCCACGTGGAGCTGCTCGTAGCTCTCCATGTCCATGAACACGTACTCGTCGCCCTCGCGGTAGAGGTACTGCATCTCCTTGCTCTCGAGGTCGGGCTTGACCATCTTCTCGCCGGACCGGAAGGTGTTTTCCACCACCCGGCCGTTGATCATGTTCTTGAGCTTGGTGCGGATGAACGCCCCGCCCTTGCCGGGCTTGACGTGGAGGAAATCGACGATTTCATAGGGCACGCCGTCCATCTCGATCTTGAGTCCACGGCGGAAGTCGGTGGTGGAAAGCATTGGAACTCCTTCACATGAAGTTTGGATTGTCGGTGATGTGCCGCCACAGGGCCATGACGGCCAGGGCGTATCCGGTGAGTCCGAATCCGGCGATGCAGCCGATGCAGTTTCTGCCGATGATGCTTTTTTGCCGAAGCGGCTCGTCGGTGCGGGCGAAGATGTTGGAGATGTGGACCTCGACGCAAGGGATGCCGATCCAGGCCAGGCAGTCGGCCAGGGCCAGGCTGGTGTGGGTGTAGGCCCCGGCGTTGAGCACCACGCCGTCGAGGCCGTCCTTCCAGGCCTGCTCCAGCCGGTCGATGCAGTGGCCTTCGCTGTTGGCCTGGTGGAATTGCAGCTCCAGGCTGTCAGCGTCCGGGCCGAGCATTTCCGCCACCATCTCGGGGAGGTCCTCGATGGTGCGGCGTCCGTAGATCTCGGGCTGGCGCACACCGATGAACCCGAGGTTGGGGCCGTTCAACACAAGCAGTCTGACCTTGCGCATATGCTGTCATCCTCATGGCCGGCCCGGGCGCGGCCGGCTTGACGGGGCTCTCGGAGCCGGTCACAACGCGGGATATGGATACCACGGCGCAACAAAGAACTGAACTGGACCTGGAACTGGTGACCACGGCCTACCTGTCCGGCCAGCTGCCGACGCTTCCCGCGCCGCAGATCGCCCTGGCCGGCCGCTCCAACGTCGGCAAGTCGACCCTGGTCAACTGCCTGGCCGGCCGCAAGGCCCTGGCCAAGATCAGCGCCACTCCCGGCAAGACCAGAAGCCTCAACTTCTACCAGTCCCACGCCGCCGGCTACTGCCTGGTGGACCTGCCCGGCTACGGCTACGCCCGCTGCTCCATGGAGGAGCGGGAAAAATGGGCCAAGCTCATCGAGGCCTACCTGCGCCAGACCGACCGGCTGCGGGCCGTGGCCGCCCTGGTGGACTGCCGCCTGCCCCCCCAGCGCCTGGACCTGGAGCTGGTGGACTGGCTGCGCTCCCGGCGCATTCCCCTGATATTGGTGCTGACCAAGTCCGACAAATGCAGCCAACGCGACCGGGAATCCCGGAAAAAAGAGTGGCGGGACCTGGCGCACCCCGCCTTCCCGCCTGTCCTTTTCTCCGGCAAGACCGGGCTCGGCCGGGAGGCGCTGTGCCGGGTCCTGGCCGAGGCCGCCTTCAATCCCGGGGAGACGCCTCCCGTTCCTTGAAGAAGCCGACCAGGAACTCCGCGTCCTTGGGGCTCAGATTGAAGTTCATGGCCGCCTTGTTGATCAGCGCGGGCACGGCGTCGCCGGTCAGGGCGCGCTGCTCGTCGATCCATCTGACGGCGCGCCGCAACAGCTCGCCCTGGGGCATGATGGTGGTCATCCGGCCTCCTTGCTCAGTCAATTAGCATACACGAGGCCGCGCCGGCTTGCAACTTGCCCGCCCGTGGGATAGAGCCGCCGGGACAAACCGCCCCAGGAGACCGCGCCCGTCATGACCGAAACCCTCGCCGCCACCGTCCTCGGCCTCGTCGAAGGAGCCACGGAATTCCTGCCCGTCTCCTCCACCGGACACCTCATCCTGGTCGGCCACCTCATCGGCTTCACCGGCGAGAAGGCCGACTGCTTCGACGTCGTCATCCAGCTCGGGGCCATCCTGGCCGTGGTCGTCCTTTACTGGAAGCGCTTCTGGTGGCTGGTCTCGCCCAAGCCCCTGCACGCCTTCTCGGGGCTCCGCGGCCTGTGGCTGCTGTTTCTGACCTCGCTGCCGGCGGGCATCCTGGGCTTTCTGGCCCACAAGACCATCAAGGCCCACCTGTTCGGCCCGATCACGGTGGCCATGGCCCTGGCCGTGGGCGCGCTCATGATCTTCTGGGTGGAGTCGCGCAAGGCCCGGGACCGGTTCTACACCCTCGACGAGGTGACGCCCGGGCTGGCGCTCGGCATCGGCTGCTTCCAGTGCCTGGCGCTGTGGCCGGGCTTCTCGCGCTCGGCGGCGACGATCATGGGCGGCATGCTGCTCGGGGCCAAGCGGGGACTCGCCGCCGAATATTCGTTCATCGGCTCGGTGCCGCTCATGTTCGCGGCCACGTTTTACGACTTCTACAAGAACCGGGCGCTTTTTTCCTCCGACGACCTGACCATCCTGGCCATCGGCTTCGCGGTGTCCTTCCTGTCGGCCCTGGTGGCGGTCAAGACGTTCATCGTCCTGATCAAGCACGTGTCCCTGCGGCCCTTCGCCTGGTACCGCCTGGCCCTGGCCGCGGCGGTCTTCCTGCTGTGGCCCAAGGACATGCTGTGATCCTTGCGGCGAAAAAACGCTTGCCAGCGCAATCGGAAACGGCTACATACCCGTTTCCCCGCTGACGGGGTCTTCCGGCGAGGTAGCTCAGACGGTTAGAGCATGCGGCTCATATCCGCAGTGTCGGGGGTTCAATTCCCTCCCTCGCTACCAAGAACTTCAAGGAAACCGGGCTGATAGCCCGGTTTCCTTTTTTTAGGCCAAGCACCGGCCCTGCCGCCGCCACGGCTTGGCCCGCCGCCGCCGTCCTGGACAAACGGGCCTGTCGCGACTATGATCATAGGGATGCGACAGTTTTCGCCACGTTTCCGGCGCGCCCTCCCCTTCGCGACTTCCCTCCGCGCCCTGGCCGCCTGGGCGACGGTCGCCGTTCTGCTCTTCGCCGCCGCCGCGCCCTGCGCGGCGAGCAAGTCCAGGAAGGCCCACGACGCCCCGGCCGCCCAGCCGCCCGACACCGCCGAACTCCTGGCCCGCTCCGGCCGGGAGCCGCGCAAGATACTCCTCGTGGGCGATTCCTTCGCCCAGGGCCTGGGCCTGACCATGCCCCAATCCCTGGGCCAGAAGTGCCGCACCTCCCTATCCAACCAGGGCAAGGTCTCAAGCGGCCTCAACTCGCCCCAGTTCTACGACTGGGAAAAGGCCCTGGCCCAGTTCCTCGACGCGGAAAGGCCCGACGTGCTGGTGGTCATGCTCGGCGGCAACGACGCCAAAAACGGCCGGGGCACGCCCCAGTGGGCCCAGGACTTCACGGCCAAGGCCTCGCGGTTTTTAAGCATCGCCGCCGGCCACGGCGTGGCGGTCTACTGGGTGGGCCTGCCGCCCATGCGCGAAAAGGCCTTCAACGAGCGCGCCCGCACGGCCAACGACGCCATGCGCGCCGCCTGCGCCGCGGCCGGATCGTGCCGCTTCATCGACTCCTGGGACATCTTCGCCGACGCCTCGGGCCGGTTCTGCGCGAAAAAAATCGTGGCCGGCAAGGCCGTCTCCCTGCGGGGCAAGGACGGCGTCCATTTCACAACCGCCGGCTGCCGGCTCCTGACGGACCGCATCGTCACGGCCATGGCCGCTCCCCGCTGACCCCGGCGACCCCGGATCCGCATCCTCAACCACGCCAATAAAGCCACGGTCCATGAGCTGGAAAAAAGCCTGTTTCGTATACGTGATCGCCCTGGCCGTGGCCGCCATGGCCAACATCGAGAAGGTCTCGGTGTGGGTCGACGATCATTTCGCCGACAACCTCGCCCCGGGCCTGGCCCGGCAGGTCCGTCTGGCGCGCAACCTCTGGCGCGAATCGGGCCTGGGGCCGGCCTCCCGGGACATCGACTGCGCCCTGGCCCCCTATTTCGACGAGACCTACAAGAATTCCCTGGCCTGCCGGGAGGAGCCCAATTCCGAGGCCGAGATCCTGGCGCTCAAAAACCGCCTGGACCCCAACCAGCCGGTGCTCAAGCCCGACATCCCGGTGGACGCCGACGAACTGCTGGCCGCCCTGTCGCCGCCCCGCCCCTCCCTGGCCGCCGAGGAGGCCCAGGAAGGGATGCCCGCCGCTCCCGGCGCCGGTCCGGCCGCGCCCAAGGCCCAGGACCAGAACGGACCGAACCTGGCCCAGGCCAAGCTCACCGGCGCGAGAAAGCTCCTGGTCGTCGGCGACTCCCTGGCCATCGGCCTGTCCCTGTCGCTGCGGCGCAGCGTGGCCGAGCTGGAAAACGTCGAACTCATCGAGGAAGGCAAGGTCTCGAGCGGCCTGGCCAATCCCAAGTACTACGACTGGGGCCGGGCGCTTCGCGTCTTTCTGGACAAGTACAAGCCCGACATCGTGGTCATCATGATGGGAGCCAACGACGCCAAGTACATCAACATCAACGAGAAACCCCGCCCGGCTGGAAGCGCCAACAAGACCTGGCCCGAAGTCTTCTCCATGCGCGTCGAAAACTTCCTGGAGGCCCTGCAGGAGCGCGGCGTGCGCAACTACTGGATCGGGCTTCCCATCATGGGCGACGCGCCCTACGCCAAGCAGGCCGAGGTCATGAACGACATCGTCAAGGCCGAGTGCGGCCGCTTCTCCATCAGCCGCTACCTGGACACCTGGTCGCTTCTGGCCGACGACCAGGGCAACTACTCGACCTTTCTGCCCAACGAAAAGGGCGTGAAGATCAAGGTCCGCGCCAACGACAAGGTCCATTTCACGGTCGCCGGCGGCGACATCCTGGCCCAGTCGTTCCTGACCACCCTGGCCAAGGATGTGGAGCTGCGGCGCAAAACTTCGGATGCCTCCCATGGTTCCGCGCCCCGCGCCCAGTAGCGGGCGCGCCGGCAGTCCCGACCGCCGCGGCCGCCGCGGCCATTTGCGCCCGACCGCCCGCGCCCTCGTCCCGGCCTGCGCCCTGTGTCTCCTGTGCCTCTCCGGCGCGGCCTGCAGCCGCGGCGACGAGCCGCCCAAGGCCACGTCGTCGGAGCTGTCGCCGGCCGACATCTTCTCCCGGCGCGCCCCCAAGCCGGCCCCGGAGCCGGCCAAGGCGGAAAGGGCCAAGCGCTTCCTGGTCGTCGGCGACTCCCTGTCCATCAGCCTCGGCGAACAGCTCGAAAAGGCCCTGGCCGGCATGCCGGGCCTCGACTTCGCCCGCGACGGCACCAAATCCACCGGCCTCACCCGGCCCGAGCTCCTCGACTGGCCGGCCCGGCTGCGCGAGCGCGTGTCCCGGGAAGCCCCGGACATCGTGGTGGTCATGCTCGGGGCCAACGACGTCATGCCCGTGGAAGGCCCGGACGGAACGCGCGTCTATTTCGACAACCCGGCCTGGATCGAGGCCTACGCGGCCAAGGCCCGGGAGATCGTGGCCATCTGCCGCGCCGCCAATCCGAAGGCGCATGTCTACTGGCTGGGCGTGCCCTCCATGGGCGAGGCGTCCCTGGCCGCCGGGACAAGGCAGGTCAACGCCGCCCTTTCCGGCATGTGCGCGGCCATGGACGGCTGCCGGTTCGTGGACGCCCTGGCCCCCTTTTCCGACTCCGAGGGACGCTTCAGCCGCCACGGCCGCGACCGGGCCACGGGCGAAACCGTGCTGCTGCGCACCCCGGACGGCGTGCACCTGACCGACGCCGGGGCGAAGCTCCTGGGCGGCGTGGCCCTGGCCGCCGTGGCCGAAGGGGAGAAGCTCCCCCAAAGCGCCGGCGTGGACGAGCTTCGCGCCTACGCCCGGGACGTGCGCCCCGTGGCCGAGGCCGCGCCGGAACCTACCCGGGAGCCCGCGCCCCCCAAGGCCAAGCCGAGCGGCAAGACCTATGCCGTGAAAAAGGGCGACACCGTCCTCGGCATCGCCCGTAAGCTCGGGATTCCCGCCGCCGACCTGGCCGCCGTCAACCCGGGCGTGGATTCCGCTCGCCTGTCCCTGGGCCAGGAGCTGCGCATTCCCCAGAAGCGCAAGCGTTAGCCTCGCCCGTCTCCCGGTTCAAGATGCCGCCCCACGGCGGCGAGCAGCGCCTCGTGGTCCACGGGCTTGGACAAGTAGCCGTCCATGCCGGCGGCCAGGAGGGCCTCGCGGTCCCCGGCCATGGCGTGGGCGGTGAGGGCGATCACGGGGACGGTGGAGCGACCCTCCCTGGCCGCCGCCTCGCGGATGGCCGCCGCGGCAGCCACTCCGTCGAGCACCGGCATGCCGATGTCCATGAGGATGAGATCGGGCCGATAGGCCAGGGCCAGGTCCACGGCTTCCCGGCCGTCCTTGGCCACGAGCACGTCATGGCCGCAACGTTCCAGGATGCGCCGCACGGCCAGGGCGCTCACGGCGTCGTCCTCGGCCACGAGCAGGCGACGGCCGCTTACCGGGGCCGTCTCGACTTTGCGCTCCCGTTTCCCGGCCGGTTCGGGCCGCTCTCCCCGGGCTCGGGCCAGGGGCAGGGCGCAGGTGCAGCGGGTGCCCCGGCCGACTTCGCTCTCCATGACCACCACCCCGCCCATGAGCCCCACCAGCCGGCGCACGATGGCCAGGCCCAGGCCCGCGCCCTGGAAACGGCGCGAGAAGGAGCGTTCCACCTGATGAAACGCCTCGAACACGGCGTCGAGCTCCCCGAGGGGGATGCCCAGGCCGGAATCGGCCACGGTGAAGAGCACGCTGCCCTCGCCGGCGGCGTTTGTCGCCGCGGCCCAGACCTCGAGGTTTATGCCGCCCTTGCGGGTGAACTTCACGGCGTTGCCGGCCAAGTTGTAGAGGATCTGCCGCACCCGCCCCTCGTCGCCGTAAAGGACGTCCGGCACGCCGGGCGCGACGGACACGCTCCAGGCGATGCCGGCCTCGCGGCAGGCCGGCTCGAAGGCGGTGGTGACCGCGGCCAGGAGGTCGGCCAGCCTGAACGGTTCCTTTTCGAGCCCGAGCTTGCCCGATTCCACGCGCGACAGGTCCAGGATGTCGCTTAAAAGCCGCGTGAGGCGGCGGCAGGAAACCAGGGAGGCGTCCACGTACTGCCGCTGCTCGACGGTGAGTTCGGTGTCGGCCAGAAGCTGGGCCATGCCGTGGATGCCGTTGAGGGGCGTGCGCAGCTCGTGGCTCATGTTGGCCAGGAATTCGCTCTTGACGCGGCTGGCCGTTTCCGCCGCCTCCTTGGCCGCCAGCAGAGCCGCCGCGTCGCGGCGCCTGCAGATCAGACGCCAGACCGTGTCCATGAGCAGCGCGCCGAAATGGATGTCCGCCTCGTCGTAGGCCTGCTCCTTGCCGGAAAGCACCAGCAGGGCGGCCACGGCATCCCCGGCCACGGCCGGCACGCAAAGGGCCTGCCCGCCGCCGTTTCCGGCTTCTTCCACGACCTGCGGCCGGCGCAGGCGCACGGCCTGCGCCCAGCCGCCCATGGCTTCGGCCTCGCCCGGGCCGCCCTCCCAAAGCGCCCGGCAGGCCAACTCGCCGCTGGTGGCCACCAGGTTCCACCGCCCGTCCGCCTCGCCGCGCGCGAACACGCAGCAGCGGCCGCTTCGCGTCAGCCCCCGGGCCTTGGTCGCGACAAGGGCGAACAGGGGGTCGTCGGCGTCCGTTTCCATAAGGGTCAGGGCGAAAAGGCTCTTGAGGCGCGCTTCGCTGACGCGCAGCAACTCCTCGTCACGCCGGCGGTCCGTCACGTCGCGCAAAAAGACCAGCGCCCCGTCGTCGCCGTCCCACTCCACGGGCACGGCCGCCACCTCGGCGAGAAACTCCCCGCCATCCAGGCGCAGCATGCCGTGTTCAGACAGGGGCACGGCGTGCCTGTCCTCGTTGAGCCGCCGGATGCGCGCCTCGACCTTGTCGCGATAGGGCGGCGCGATCCGCTCCAGCACGGGCGTGCCCACCAGCCCGCCCGGGACCGGCACGCCGAAAAGCTGGCGCGCCATGGGATTGACGTAGGCGAAGCGGCCCCGCGTCTGCACGAAGACGCCGTAGGGCGCGTTTTCCACCAGCAGGCGGAAGCGCGTCTCGCTTTCCGACAGGCGGCGCTGCGCCTCCAGGCGGTCGGTGACGTCCGTGACGATGGAATAGAGCAGGGTCCGGTCGTCCAGGCGGATCGGGCCGGAATGGACCGTCACGTCGCGGATGTTCCCGTCGGCCAGACGGTGGCGGAAGTCGAAGGCGCGCCTGCGGCCCTGCCTGGCCTCGGTCATGGCGGCCACGATCGCCTCGGGGGGCATGGTGTTGATTTCCGACATGCGCCGCCGCCTGAACTCCTCCCGGGTCCAGCCGTAATAGGCGCAGGCCGAGGGATTGGCGTCCACCACGGCCCCGGTGTCCGGGTCGATGAGCAGCATGACCGCGTGGTTGTTCTCGAAAAGACTCTGGTAGCGGGATTCGCTTTCGACAAGCCGGACAAGCAGCCGGTTACGCGCCAGGCGGCGCGCCAGCAAGAGCCCCAGGGCGACGGTCACCGCGGGGAAAAGGGCCAATATCGGCAATCCGACCTCGCGCAAAGTCTCCAGAGCCACGGGCAGCGGCAGCAGAAAGGCGCAGGCCAGCACGCAGACATGGAGCGCGAGCCCGAAGAGGAGGAGTTCCCAGGCGGTCAGCGCGGCCAGGTCCCTGCCCCGCCACCGCCGCCAGGCCAGGCCCGCACAGCCCGAAACCACGGTGGTGGCCAGGCCCATGTACATGCCCAGCCCGCCCTGGAAGGCGCGTAGCGTCGCGGCCATGGCCACGGCCAGGCAGGTCGGCAGCAGGCCGAAGAACAGGCCGGCCACGCCGAGCAGGATGGAGCGGGTGTCGAAGAAAAGGCCCGGCCGCATCTCCCAGGGACTCAGCATCACGCCCATGGCCATGCCGCCGAGGCACAGCCCGACCAGGATGCGCTTGCCCCAGGAGCCGCGCCCGCTCTCCGCCCGCGTGAAGGAATCGTAGAGAAAGGCCAGGGCGACGAGCAGCGCGGCGTTGTTGACCAGCCCCAGAAACACGCTTTTGGAAATCGGCTCCATCACGACACGCCCATCCTCGGATGCGGCCCCCGGAAAACCAGGAGAGACAGCTGTTGACGCGAGGTTACTCCACTGCATCGCACCCTAGCACCGCCGCCCGAGAAAAAAAAGCCACTCCTCCTTTTCCATGACAAGACGCGTACGCCGAGAGCGGTCCCGCCGGTCTCAATCCTCGCCGTACTTCTTGAGCTTCTTGTGCAGTGTGGCTCGCGTGATGCCGAGCACCCGGGCCGCCTCGCTCTTGTTGCCGGCACAGGAATCGAGCGTGGCCAGGATGACCTCGCGCTCCACGTCGTCCAGGGGCCGGCCGGCCAGGCCGCCAGCGCCGGCCTCGGGCGCGGCGGCGGTCGCCGACGGGGCCTCGCGGGGATCGCAAAGGGGCAGTTCGCGCTCGGTGACGTATTCGCCGACGGACAGGATCACGGCCCGCTCCACGGCGTTTTCGAGCTCGCGCACGTTGCCCGGCCAGGCGCAACGCACCAGGTGGTCCATGGCCGCCGGGGTGAAGCCCTTGATGCGTTTGCGGTTTTTTTCGGCGAACCGGCCGAGGAAGAACTGGGCCAGAAGCGGAATGTCCTCGGCGCGCTCGCGAAGGGGCGGCACCGGCACGGACACCACGTTGAGGCGGTAGTAGAGGTCTTCGCGGAAGCGCCCGGCCTCGACCTCCTTTTTGAGGTCGCGGTTGGTGGCGGCCAGGATGCGTACGTCCACGCCGATGGGCTTGTCGCCGCCCACCCGCTGGATCTCGCGCTCCTGGATGACGCGCAGGAGCTTGGCCTGGATGGGCTGGGCGATCTCGCCGATCTCGTCGAGGAAGATGGAGCCCTTGTCCGCGGCCATGAACCGGCCTTCGCGGCGGCGTTCGGCCCCGGTGAAGGCCCCCTTCTCGTGGCCGAAGAGTTCGGATTCGAGCAGGGTTTCGCTTAAGGCCGCGCAGTTGACCGCCACCAGCGGCCCGGCCGAGCGGGCGCTGCCGGCATGGATGGCCCGGGCCACGAGTTCCTTGCCCGTGCCGGATTCCCCGGTGATGAGCGCCGTGGCCTCGGTGGGGGCGACCATGCCGATGAGAGTGAAGAGTTCGCGCATGGCCCGGCTGGCCCCGATGATCTCCGGCCCGGCCGGGGCGTCGGCCAGCTTGCGCCGCAGCTTCTCGTTCTCGGCGGCCAGGCGCATGTGGTCCAGGGCCCGGTCCAGGGTCAGACGCAGCACGTCGAGGTCGAGCGGCTTGGTCAGGTAGTCGTAGGCCCCCTTTTTGAGCGCGGCCACGGCCGTCTCCACCGAGGAATAGGCCGTCATGATGACCACCGGCACGGCCGGGTTGTATTCCTTGATGCGCGAAAGCGCCTCCATGCCGCCCATGCCGGCCATGCGCACGTCGAGCAGCGCCGCGTCGTAGGCCTTGGCCCGCACCATCTCCACGGCCGTCTCCCCGTCCGTGGCCCCTTCCGGGGCGAAGCCCCAGCCGGAAAGCACGGTGCGCAGCATGGACAGGTGTCCGGGATCGTCGTCAACCACGAGTATCTTCGCCTGCATCCTCTTCTCCGTTTTGCGCGGCCCCGCCCGAGACGGGCAAAAAGACCGTGGCCAGGGTGCCGCCATGAGGCCTGGGGGAAAGCACGATCTCGCCGCCGTGGGCCGCCACGATCTTGTGGGCGATGGGCAGCCCCAGGCCCGTGCCGCTGGCCTTGGTGGTGTAATAGGGGTCGAATATGCGGTCGCGGTCGGCGGCGTCGATGCCGCCGCCGTCGTCGGCCACGGACACGAAGGCCCGGCCGTCCGGGGCCATCCCCGTGGCCAGGCCCAGGACGCCGCCGGAATCCATGGCCTGGATGGCGTTTATGCACAAGTTGAGCAGGGCCTGGGACAGCCTGTCCGGATCGGCCTGAATTTCGGGGCCCTGGCCCACCTCTTCGAGATCGACCGTCACGCCCCGGGCCACGGCGTCGGGCCGGGTCAACCGGGCGGCGTGGGCGGCCAGGTCGGACAGGCGCACGGGCCGGCGCACCAGGTCCGAGGGGCGGGCGAACTCGATCAGTTCCGAGATGACGCGGTTTAAGCGATCCACCTCGCGCACCATGACCTCGGCCGCCTGCCGGTCCTCGCTGTCCGGGGCGAACTTGGCCCCGAAATAGGCGGCGTAGCCGCGTATGGAACTCAGCGGATTGCGGATCTCGTGGGCCACGCCGGCGGCCAGGTTGCCCACGGCGGCGAGCTTTTCGCGACGCCGCACTTCGGCTTCCAGGCGGCGCACCTCGCGCAGATCGCGCAGCACGACGAGCGCCCCGACCACCGTGCCCTCCTCGGCGACGACAGACGAGACCGAGACGCCAAGCGGGGCCGCGTCGCCGCCGGCCAGCCGCAGGTCCATCTCGCGCTCGCCGGCGTCGGCCGCGGCCAGAAGGCCCCGGGGCAGCACCTCGGCCGCGTCCCGGCCGGTCAACCCGCCCGGGGCGACCCCGGCCAGGGCCTCGGCTGCGCCGTTGGCCATGGCCACCCGGCCGTCCGGGGATACGAGCAGAAGCCCGGCCGGCATGGCCGCCACCACTTCCGAGGCCAGGGCCGCGGTGTGGCGCAGGGCCTTTTTCTGGGCCCGGTAGCTCTGGGCCCAAAAGAGGGCCAGCACGCCGCCGAGGCCAAGCACGAGGAGCACCGCCGCCGTGGTCAGGGTGTTTTGCAGGTCCGCCCGACGGGCGGCCTCGATGGGGGCCACGTCCAGGCCCACGAAGATGTCCAGCGGCACGCCGCGCAGATCGCGCCGCCCGCCCGGCGCGTCGCAGTCGTCGGTGCAGAAAAAGGATTTGTCGCGCATGGGCCCAAGCCCGTGCATGCCGTGGGGGCCACGACCGCCGAGGGAGGGCACGAAGCGGCGGTAGACCAGGAAGGATTGCCGGCCGTCCTCCTCCTCCCGGGCCAGCCGCCATTTTTCCGTGGCGTCCGGGGCGAGCTTGGCCATGACCTCGGGGGGGAAAAGCTCCTGGCCGATGCGGCCGGCGTCGTTGTGGGCCACGATGCGGCCGTCGGCGTCGGTGACGGCGATGTAGAAGATGCCGGGCTGGTCGGCCATTTCCTCAAGGAGATGCTGGAGGCGGATCTCCGCGCCGAAGCCGCCGCGCATGCCGGTGCGCGCGCCAGCCTCGAAGGACTTGATGAGCGCCGCGCCTTTTTCCAGCAACAACTGGGTCATGTACTGCTTCTCCCGGCCCAGGTCGATGACGGCCATGGCCACCACCACCGCCGCCAGGATGCCGGCCGCGCCGATGACCAGGAGCGGCGAGGACGCGCCGCCGAAAGGATTTTTCCTGCGAAAGCCCCACATGTCGGTCTCGTTTGGTTCCTTCGACCTGTATTGATTTCATACAGGTCGTCTTATTTTAATACGGCAGCAGGCCCGTCCTGTCCAGAAAGCAGACGCTTTTTCGCGGCTTCCTCCGCATTCGACGCCGGCCGCGACCGGGTCTGCATGGCTCGTTCCAGCGGCCGCATCGCGCCTATCGCCCCGGGATCGCGGGAAGGACGAAGCCCTGTCCGGCCGAAATCGCGCCGGGTCCTTGACCTTGGCATGTGGGTTGCTATTTCCAGGCGGTCAAACTTGACTTGTCTGGTACGGATTAAACCGTAACGGCCCAAGCGCCCCACCCGCAACCGCAAAGGAACACCTGTCATGCCCCAGCTTCCCAGACCCGTCCGGACCGGCTTCGCCCTGTTCGCCCTTGTCCTCGCCCTGGCCGGGCTTTTCTCCCTGCCCGCCCCGGCCGAGGCCCTGTTCGGGCTTTTTTCCGACGTCAAGACGCTTTCGCCCAAAGACGACGCCGTGACCATCCCCCTGGCCGAGGTCTCGGACGGCAAGGCCCATTTCTACACGGTATCGGCCGGCGGCAAGGAGATCCGCTTCTTCGCGGTCAAGAGCCCGGACGGCAAGGTGCGCACGGCCTTCGACGCCTGCGACGTCTGCTTCCCGGAAAAGAAGGGCTACCGCCAGGAAGGGGAATTCATGGTCTGCGTCAACTGCGGCCGCCGCTTCCACGCGAGCAAGATCGGCGAGATCCATGGCGGGTGCAATCCGGCCCCGTTGGCGGCCGAGACCACGGGCGAGTCGCTTCGCGTCGCCGTGGCCGCCCTGGCCGCCGGCGGGCGCTTCTTCTAGCCAAGGAGCGGGCCTTGAACATTCTCACCATCCCCCTGCGCAACCTGCGGCGCAAGCTCCTGCGCACCCTGCTCATGGTCGCGGTCTTTTCCATCGGCGTGGCCTCGGTCACGGCCCTGCTCGAGCTGTCCAAGGCCGTGGGCGAGAGCCTGGAGGAGAAGCTCGCCGCCTACGGGGCCAACATCCTGGTCACGCCCAAGACCGAGACGCTTTCCGTCAGCTACGGCGGCATGGCCCTCGGCGACGTGTCCGTGGACATCCGCTCGCTCACGGAAGACCAGACCATCGCCGCCATAAACGGCATCCACCACAAGGATCGCTTAAGCGCCGTGGCCCCGAAGTTCGCCCTGCTCACCAAGGTCGGCGGGACGCCGGTCGGCGTGGTGGGCGTGGATTTCGACCAGGAGATGCGCATCAAGAGCTACTGGCACGCCCAGACCGGCGATTTGCGCCTCGGCGAGGGCGAGATTCTCGCCGGCTCGGAGGCGGCGACGCGCCTGGGGCTCGCCCCGGGCGGCCAGGTGGTGGTGGAAGGAAAACCCTTCGCCGTCTCCGGCGTGCTCGGCCCCACGGGCTCGGGCGACGACGCCATGCTCTTTGCCGACCTGCACGCCCTGCAGCGGGCGGCCGGCCGGGAAAACCGGGTGCACTTCGTGGAGGTGGCGGCGCTGTGCTCGGGCTGCCCCATCGAGGAGATCACGGAGCAGCTCGCCGCCGCCCTGCCGGGCACGGACGTCAAGGCCATGGGGCAGGTGGTCAAAAGCCGCATGATGACCGTGGAGTTCGTCGAGCGCCTGGCCGTGGCCGTGTCCGGGGTCATCCTGCTCACGGCCTGCGTCATGATCGGGCTGTCGGTCTTCTCCTCGGTCAACGAACGCAAGAACGAGATCGGCCTGCTGCGGGCGCTCGGCTATTCCAAGGCCTCCATCTTCACGCTCATGAGCCTGGAGGGGGTGACGCTTGGGCTGGCGGCGGCCGTGGTGGGCCAGGCGGCCGGATACGCCGCGAGTTCCCGGCTCATGGCCCTGCTCGACCTCGGCGCGGCCGCGCCGGCTTTTGCCCCGGCCCAGTTCGCGGCCGTGTTCGCGGCCGTGGCCCTGCTCTCGGTCCTGGCCTCCCTGCCGCCGGCCCTGGCCGCCGCGCGCATCGAGCCGTCCCAGGCCCTGGTCATGCTCTAACACGCCAGAAAAAGGAATACATCTCCATGCTGCTCGCCGAGGACGTCATCAAAAGCTACGCCGCCAAGGACCAGGCCGCCCCCGTGCTGCGGGGCGTGTCGCTTTCCGTCTCGCCGGGGGAGTTCGTCTGCATCGTGGGCCGTTCGGGCTCGGGCAAGTCCACCCTGCTCAACATCCTTTCGAGCCTGCTCTCCCCGGACGCCGGGACCGTGCGCTACAAGGGGCGCGACCTGGCCGCCATGGGCGAGGGCGAACGCAACAAGCTGCGGGCCACGGACTTCTCCATGGTCTTCCAGATGCATCACCTGCTCCCCTATCTGACGGCCCGGGAGAACGTGCTCGCGCCCTTTCTGTCCGGGCTGCGCCCGGTGTCCGCCGCCCGCCGCCGCCAGGCCCTCGCTTGCCTCGACCGGGTGGGACTGGCCGACAAGGCCGACCGGCTGCCGGGCGCGCTCTCCGGCGGCGAGCGCCAGCGCGTGGCCATCGCCCGGGCCCTGGTCACCGAACCGGGCATCGTCTTCGCCGACGAGCCCACGGGCAGCCTCGACGGCGACACCGGCGGCCAGATCATGGACATCCTGTCGCGGCTCAACGCCGACGGCCTGACCGTGGTCATGGTCACCCACGAACCCGACTACGCGGCCATGGCCTCCCGGGTCGTCGAGATGCGCGACGGGAGGATCACCGCCGCCCATTGACCACGGGCCGTCCCTTCGCGCCCCATTCGCCACGCGAGACGTCGCGAATTCACGCAAGGCCGTTTGACAAACGCCCTTCCGCCCCTTTAGGAATCTTGAATTTTGGTATGGTAAACGCCTTGTGCAACACCGGCTCTCGGGGGAGGGAAATATGGGCAACCTGAAGTTGGGCGTGAAGCTGGTCGGCGGCTTTCTGCTGAGCGCCGCCATCACCCTGGTGGTTGGCCTTGTCGGCCTGATGGGGATATCGGGCCTCACCAAGAGCCTGACGACGGTCAGCGAAGTCGACCTGCCGGCCGTGCGCGACCTGCAGGCCATCAAGATCGCTGGCGAATCCGTGCGCGTGGCGCAACGGACCCTCAACGTTCCCGGCCTTTCGGATAAGGACCGCCAGCGCCAGTACGACAACATCGCCAGCCTGCGCGAGAGCTACCGCAAGTCCTGGGACGAATACGAGAAGCTGCCCAAATCCCCGGAAGCCCAAAAGCTGTGGCGGGAATTCGTGCCGGCCTGGCAGGAATGGGTCAAGGTCAACAACGAGACCTTCGACCTGGCCCGGGAGTGGGACAAATCCGACATCGACGATCCCGACGCCCTGGAGAACAAACTCGCCCAGTTTCGCGGCGACCACTACAAGCTCTTGACCGACGCCCAGTCCCTGGTCCTTTTCGGCACGCCCATAAGCGGCGGCGACGACCCCACCAAGTGCAACTTCGGCCAATGGCTCGACACCGAGGGTCGTGAAATCAAAAATCCCGTCTTCCGCAAGACTCTCGCGGAAATCCGGACCATCCACGACAAGCTGCACCAGTCCGTGGCCAGGCTCAAGGAACTGGCCGCCAAGAACGCCCCGCGCGAGGAACAGGCCGCCATCGTGCATGCCGACCTCCTGCCGGCAGTGGCCGCGACCATGGGGCACTTCGCCACGCTCTCCCGGGAAGTGGCGCGGGTATCGGCCATCTGCGCCAAGATGCGCGTCGCTTCCATGGAAACGGTACGCTCCAGGCAGATCCGCTGCTTCGAGCTGCTCGACGGCCTGATGGCCGACTCCCTGGCCTCGTCCCAGAAAGGCAAGATCGCGGCCGAAGCCGAAGCCAAACGGGCTTCGATCATGTCCATCACGGGCATCGGCGTCGGCGTGGCCCTGGCGATGCTGCTCGGAGTCATCATTTCGCGCATGATCACCAAACCCGTGATGCTCGGCGTGCAGGCGGCCGAAGGCCTGGCCGCGGGCGACCTCAACCAGCGCATCGACCTGGACCAGAAGGACGAGATCGGCGCCCTGGCCGCCGCGCTGCGCCACATGATCGCCAAGCTGCGGGAAGTGGTCGGGCAGGTCCAGTCCGGGGCGGAGAACGTGGCTTCGGGCTCGGAGGAGCTTTCGGCCACGACCCAGAGCCTGTCCCAGGGCGCGACGGAACAGGCGGCCAGCGTCGAGGAAATCTCCTCGTCCATGGAGGAGATGGCCGCCAACATCCGCCAGAACGCGGACAACGCCAAGCAGACCGAGCAGATCGCCCTGAGCACGGCCAGGGATGCCCAAAGCGGCGGCCAGGCCGTGGCCCAGACCGTCACGGCCATGAAGCAGATCGCGGAAAAGATCGGCATCATCGAGGAGATCGCCCGCCAGACCAACCTGCTGGCCTTAAACGCCGCCATCGAAGCGGCCCGGGCCGGCGAGCACGGCAAGGGCTTCGCCGTGGTGGCCGCGGAGGTGAGAAAGCTCGCCGAGCGCAGCGGCAACGCCGCCGGCGAGATCAGCGAACTGTCCTCCACCAGCGTGGAGATCGCCGAGAAGGCCGGGGAGCTCCTGGCCAAGATCGTGCCCGACATCCAGCGCACGGCCGAACTCATCCAGGAGATCGCGGCCAGCAGCGTGGAGCAGAACGCCGGGGCCGAGCAGGTCAACCGGGCCATCCAGCAGCTCGACCAGGTGGTGCAGCAAAACGCCTCGGCTTCCGAGGAGATGGCCTCCACGGCCGAGGAGCTCTCGAGCCAGGCCCTGCAGCTTCAGGACACCGTGTCCTACTTCCGCCTCGACGCCATGACGGTCCGCCGCCACGCCGCGCCGCCCAAGGCCCTGGCCGCGGCCAGAGCTCCTTCCAGGGCCCCGGCCAAGCCGGCCGCCGCTCGCCCGGCCGGGCCGGCCCGGCCGGCCAAGGCCGGCGTGTCCGTGAACCTCGGCGCCGACATGTCGGACGACGACTTCGAGCGGTTCTAGTGCTGCATCCCTGAAAAAACACGATCGTATTTTTTCAGAAAAACACAGCAACGAAAGCATGTTGTCCGCGGAATGCGTATGCACGCATTTCGCGGACGCGACACTAGGCCGTGTAGACATTTACCGTAGCCAGACAGCTATCGCCGCCACATGGAGAAACGACAAGTATGCGATGGCCAGCTTGTCATATCGTGTGGCAATTCTCCTAAACTGCTTGATCTT
>JAEWCY010000241.1 GCA_023390395.1 Pseudomonadota bacterium
AGCGTCTACAGGCTTAGACCGAAAAACAATCTCGCCTCGGGCAGGCCTTTCGGCCGGGCCGCCTCCGGCCAGTCCGTCTGTAGTCTCGCGCGCTCCCCAACGGACGAGGGTTTGCGCCAGCCTGATAGGGTTGGCGTCCCGGTTCGGCGTATCAGGCGTCAGCCGAGGGGACGCTGGCCGTCATTAAGCAGCCAGAGCGTAATCGTAATCGTTGGCAGTTAACCAGTTGCCGCGTGTTTTACGAGGCCTCGCGGCACCTCGGCCTGCAACCAGGGCTTCACTATCCCCGTCGAAACCAGGGCGCCCCCGTCGAATCTTCATAATAACGCATCCCGCCCGAAAGGCAAGGGGCGCGCTTGCCGCCCGCAGCGCCTGCCTTGACAGGCCCGATCGGCCTGCCGGGAATTTCGGCCGGGGAAGGACATCCCTCCCGCGCCGAGTCCCGAGCGATCGCGAAAACGCCCGGCCGGCGATGGGCCGAAGGGCGTTTGCTTGCGAACGCCCGATCTTCGCCAAAAACCCGAAAGCTAGAACAGGCGCAGATGGCGCTGGTAGCCGCGCTCCAGCATGCAGGCGTCGGCGTCCTTGTCCGTCTGGCTCAGCGGGCTGTCCGGGAAGGGCGGCGTGTTGACCGCCAGCGATGCCTTGGTGAAGCAGTCCGTGTAGTCTTCTTCCATGGCGGCCAGATCCTTTCCGGGACTGGAATAGGGCGGGCGGGTGCAACCGCAGGCGACGATGGCGAGCAGCAGGGCCACAAAGGCGGTACGGCGCATGAGCGTGTCTCCTTGCATGGGCCGGCCGCCGCCCGGACGTTGGACGCGGCCTGCGATTTCCCGTGGCGACGTGGCGCGCCGCCGCATGGGTCTTGTGTATTCATAGCGTTTGCCGCGTCCTTCGGGAAGCGTTTTTTACCGGGCCGGGCCGTGCCGGGCTTGATCGGCACGTCATGCCCTCCCGTCGGGGGAGCGTTTTACGTCCGCCGGGGAGCGAATGCGACAGGAAGCGTTACTTTCCTCACAAAAGGGTTGCCTGATGTAGTAATTGCTTTGGCACTATTGTGATGTAATTCCCAAGCCTGTGCGGTGGTAAATCGTGATTTTGTTCTTGCAATGGTCATGCAAACGGAATATGATTGTCCAATTCGACATCGTTTTTTGTAACTCCTTGGTTTTGCATGGGACTGCAACTTCCTTGGGGGCTTTGCCTGTCGTCTGGAGTACAATATGAATCGTATCAGCATCAAATGGCTGCTCGTGGCGCTTTGTGTCGCCGGTGTCGTGGGTTCGGCCTTGACCGTGTCCCTATTGTATCTACAGCAGACGCGCATGGTGGGTTATCTGGAAACGGTGGCCACCGTGGATGGGCCGCTCCTGTTCCACCTGCAAAACGTCTACGCCCAGGGACTACAGACCGAGCAGGCCGCGCGCAATGTGTTGCTCAATCCCTCGGACAAGAGGGCCCGCGACAACTACGCCAAGGCCGATGCGGACTTCCGCGAGGCCCTGGCCGAGGCGGGCAAGCTCGCCCAGGGGGACATCGGCCGGCGGCTCGCCACCGTCGCCCCCAACTGGGAGGCCAGCCACAAACTCAAGCTCAAGATCATGGACTTGGCCACGACCGGGGACATGGCCAAGGCCGTGGCCATGCTCAACGACGAGGAAACGCCCCTGTGGCGCGAGATCAAGAAGACGGCCCTGTCCCTCATCGAACGACAGCAGGAGGCGTCCAAGGCCAACCTGGTCGCCATCGAGGCCGGAGGGGCCGCGGGCTTCAGGATGTTCCTCGTCTTGGCCGTTGCCTCGGTCCTGCTCCTCGTGGCGCTCATCGCCGTCATCGTGCGCGGGGTGGCCAAGGGCGCCGGCGCCATCGTCGCCTATGCCGACAAGATCGGCGGCGGCGACTTCGGCTCCCGGCCCGCCTCCGGCCTGCCCAAGGAATTCGCCCACATGGCGGAATCGTTGCGCGGCATGGTGCGCCACCTTGAGACCTCCCTGGGCTACTACCAGGGCATCGTCGGCGGCATGGCCACCCCTTTCGTGGTGGTGGACGAAAAAGAGGTCCTGCGCCTGACCAACGACAGCCTCATGGCGCTCCTGGAGCAGTCGGGGCGGCCCGAAGAGCACTACGGCGAAAACGTCGCCGCTTTCTTCTACGGGGACCCCGGCCGCAGGACCGTGCTCGGCACGGCCATGCAGGAAGGGCAGGCCATCCGCAAGGAAGTGGAACTCGTTTCCCGCAAGGGCAGCCGGCGCAGCGTCCTCATCGACGCCACGCCGCTCTACAACGCCATCAACGGCAAGCTCATGGGCTCGCTTTGCGTCTACTCCGACTACTCCGAGCTGCGCCGCCGCGAGGCCATGATGCTCGAGCAGACCGAACGCATGCGCGCCACGGCCCAGGAAGCCAACGCCATCGCCGACAGCCTGGCCCGGGAGATCGAGGACCTCACCCGGCGCGTGGATTCCGTGGAGCAGGGGGCCACCGAGCAGAAGGACCGCATCGGCGAGACGGCCGCGGCCATGGACGCCATGAGCGAAGCCGTGACCGAGGTCGCCCGCAACGCCGCCGACGCCGACGTCCTGGCCAAGACCGCCCGGGACAAGGCCGAGACCGGGGCCGGCATGGTCACTTCCGTGGTCGAGGCCATCCGCGACGTCAACCGCCTGGCCGGCGAACTGCGGCGCGACATGGGCGAGCTCGGCGGCCAGGCCGAGGGCATCGGCAAGATCATGGGCGTGATCGCCGACATCGCCGACCAGACGAACCTTTTGGCCTTGAACGCCGCCATCGAGGCGGCCCGGGCCGGCGATGCCGGTCGGGGCTTCGCCGTGGTGGCCGACGAAGTGCGAAAGTTGGCTGAAAAGACCATGACCGCCACCAAGGATGTGGCCGGGTTCATCACGACCATGCAGCAAAGCGCCCGCAAGAACATCGACAAGACCGACGAGACCACCAGGGCCATCGAGCTGGGTACGAAGAAGGCCAACGAGTCCGGCGAGATGCTCCACGAGATCGTGGGCATCGTGGCCCGCACCTCCGACCAGATCCGCTCCATGGCCACGGCGGCCGAACAGCAGGCCGCCACCACCGAGCAGATGCGCCGGGCCATGGAGGAGATCAACCGCATCGCCATGGACACGCTCCAGGCCATGGCCGCCTCGGCCAGGGCCGTGGGGGCCCTGGGCGGCCAGGCCCGGGGACTGGAAAGCGTGGTGGCCGGGCTCAACTCCGAATCCGTTGACGGCCGGCCGGCCATCGCCGCCTGAGAGTCGCCCCCGCGGGCGAGGGCTTGGCATCGGACGCGCCATCATCCCGGAACCATTTCTCTTTCGCTTTACGAAAGGCCGCGGCAGGCATGCCGCGGCCTTTTTTTGGGGCATTCGTCCTGCTCTTGGGCCGTCGCACTCGAAGGCGCGCAGTGGCGAGAGGCGATCTTTTCGGCGTGCTTCGTGGACGAGCGATGACAATTGAGAGGAGAGGGATTTAATTATTCCATTGGTATTTATTTTTACATATAACAAAAATAATTGTCCGGCAATCATGTCCACAACCCAAGGAGTTGCGTCATGAGTAATGTAACTGTCTGGAGATGTTCTGTTTCAGCCCCGCCTGAGCCGAAGGCGCTGTTGACGGTGTCGACAAATGGCGGCCAAGCGCAACCATTCAGCATCAAAGCGGTTTGTTACTCGCCGTGCCCTATCGGCGGTTCGAATGCGTATGGTCCGAACATCGGCGACTGGTTTTGGGATTCCTTCAGCGGGGTGACGAACTGGAGCGGCACATGGTCGCATGACTTGCAGCTGATCAAAAACATGGGCGCCAATGCGATCCGCGTGTATTGCTTCATCGACACGCAGCTGCCGAATCCTTCGCCTTCGACGCATGTCTTCACGCACCAATCCTTCCTTGATGCATGCTACGACAATGGCTTGTTCGTCCTTGTGGGGATTCCCTTGCCGCAGTCGTTGTTCGTCAAGGGGCAAACAGTGCAGCCCAGCAGCGCTTGGTGGGAGAACGTGCTCACGCAGACGGTTGAGGAGGTGGCCGATCATCCTGCCGTCCTTGGCTTCACCATCGCCAACGAAGTCGACAACGGCGCGAACGACACCTACGGACCGAGCGATCGGGCATTCTATTGGTGGAGGCAGGTCGAAAAAATGGCCGCCGCAGCCAAGAAAGTCGCGCCGAACAAGCTGGTAGGCATCGCCAATCACGATGACCCGGGCATTTGCATCAATGCGGCGTCCTATATGGCCACGTGCGCTTCGATCGATTTCTGGGGAGTCAATACGTACCAGCCCCAAAGCTTCGATTCGGTCTTTGGCGTCAGCGGCAGCATTACCGGTTATTCCACATTGAGCGGTCCGGCGCTCAAACCCGTCATCCTGACCGAGTACGGCTTTCCGTCGACAAGCCGCGAGACGGCGGATACGCTGCAACCGACTGCGATCTACTCGGATCAGGCGTTGCAGCAAAACGTGGCCGACGTGCTCGACGTCATGTTGCCCAAAGCCCACGCGCAGCCCCTGAATCTCGGCCTGTGCTACTTCGAGTTCTGCGACGAGTGGTGGAATCAATCGGCGTATTCCATAGGAGCCGGCATGACCTGCAGTTGTCCGGGCGATCCGAATTGCCCTGACGGCGGCAGCGGCGGTTCCTTCACACCGCCCAACGTCTATACGCAATACGGGGGCCCGATCGCATGCGGCTTCCCCAATTACTATTGGGACAACGACGGATTCGGCCTGTATGCCGTCGGCGTCGGGACCAATCGGGCTCCCGACCAACCATGGAATTCCGCGAAAAACGCCCCCGCCTTGCCCCTCGACACGCGCGCCCCTCGCGCGCCGGTGATCGCATCGCTCCAGGCGCAGTGGAAAAAGCCTTAGGGGAAGGCCTTCTTGTCGAGCGATCGGCTTGATTCCTGCACGAGACAAAGCCGCCGTCGGCGCTGGAGAGAGCGCCGGCGGCGGCTTTTTTCAGGAGCGGCCATGGCGATTCTTCGAGGCTGGCTGGTTCGGCGATACGCACGGAATCGGGAAGGACCGAGAGAAGGAGCACGGAACTCGAAACGCCTCGCGACAAGGGAGGCTAGCGTTGCGTCCCTGAAGAAATACGATCGTATTTTTTCAGAAAAGCATAATTGCTAAAGCATGTTGTCCAATCAATGCGCCTGCGCGCATATCGCGGGCGCGACGCTAGGCGAGCAGGCCGACGAAGCGGCCCGATACCTGGCGCAGGCGGCGGCTGAGGACCCGGCCGATGTAGAAGAGCACCCGTATGGCCAGGTCGGGGCGGGCCTCGGCCAGGGCGTCGAAGTCCTCCCGGGTCATGACCAGCAGGCGCACGTCGGTCTTGGCCACCACCGTGGCCGAGCGCGGGTCGTCGTCGAAAAAGGCGATCTCGCCGATGACCGCGTCGCGGGCCAGGTCGATGATGTGGCGCTCGGGCGCGCCGGCGTCTTCTTTCTGGATGGTGGCCACGCCGGATTCGATGAACGCCAGGGAATTCGCCCGCCTGCCTTCCTGGATGACGACGGTGCCGGCCGGGAAGGAGGACTCCCGCAGGTAGCCGGCCAGCACGTCCGCTTCCTCCCGGCTGAAGGCCGCGCCGAACCTGAGGCCGTAAAGGAGCGCCGCCACGGCGGCGCGTTGCGCTTCGGTCTGCTCCTGTGCCACGTGGTTTCTCCTTGGGCGGGCGTTTGCGAAAGCTCCCGTCGTCCGACGCGAACTCCCGCAACCGCTCTACCCAAGCTTGGGGAAATTGAAAAGCCGTGGTCGCCCGGCCACGGACCGGACTTGACGCCGCCCCCCGGGCGGCGCATCAGTCGGCCAAAACGAGGTGATCCATGTTCCTGGTGCTGCTGACCTACGCCAAAGGGCTCGACGTGGTGGACGGGCTGCTGCCGGAGCACGCCCGCTTTCTGGACGAGCATTACGCTTCCGGGACTTTCCTGCTGTCCGGCCGCCGCGCGCCCCGTACGGGCGGCGTCATCCTGGCTCGGGCCGAGAACCGCGACGCCCTCATGGAGATCCTCTCGCACGACCCGTTTTGCCGCGAGGGCGCGGCCCGCTACGAAGTGGTGGAGTTCGTGCCGACCAAGGTCGCTCCCGAACTGGCCGTCCTGCTCGCCGGGAGCTAGCGTCGCGTCTTCGAAAAAGGCAGCCGCTTTTTCGAGGACAATGTCCTCATTCGGCCAATTTCCTTGAAAATACCGTGGTGCTGTCGACGGGGCGCAAGCTTAGTCCAGGGGCGTCTTGGCGGAGGGGTCGAGGCGCTTGACCTGCAGGAAGTCCTCCCGGGCCTTTTCCGGCTCGCCCATGGCCTCGTAGACCTTGCCCCGGTTGAGGAAGACGTCCGGGTCCTCGGCGTCCACGGCGATGGCCAGGGCGAAGTTGGCCAGGGCGCTTTGCAGGTTGCCCTTCTTGAACCAGGCCGCGCCCCGGTTGTTGAGGGCCTTGGCGTTGGCCACGTCGATCTCGAGGGTCTTCGAATAGTCGTCGATGGCCTGGTCGTACTGGCGCAGGGCGAAGTGGGCGTTGCCGCGGTTGTAGGCGGCGTCGGCGTCGCGGGGCTGCTTTTCCAGGGCCGTGGTGTAGTCGTCGATGGCTTCCGGCAGGTCGCCCAGGGCGGCGCGGGCCTGCGCCCTGGCCGCGTAGAAGAGCGCGGCCTTTTCCTCGGGCAGCTCGTTGGAGTCGATGGCCTCGGTGAGCAGGGTGGCGGCCTTGGCGGCGTCGCCGTCGGTCAGGGCGGTCAGGCCGGCCTTGGCCTGGTCGATGCCGCCGGCGGGCGCGGCCTGGGCGGTCGAAAGGGCCAGGCTGGCGGCGGCCAGGGCCGCTCCGAACAGGCGGGGAAGGCGGCTGGCGCGCATCAGTCGTCCTTCTCCTCGCGTATGGGCTCGAAGGCCGGCACCTGCAGCTCGTCGTCGATCTTGTCGGCGTCCTCGGCCGAATAGCGCACCATGTTGCGCAGGTGGAAGAAAGCGGTTTCGTCCATGCTCTCGAAATCGACGGCCGTGCCTTCGCTGGTCGAGCGCACGACCACGCCCTTGAGCCGCACCTTGATGTCCTTGGTGAGCGTGAAGACCACGGTGCACTCCCGGTCCTCGGCCAGACGCGGCTCGGGGGCGAAAAGCGCTCCCTTCATGCTGATGTTCTGCGTGCTGACCGGGATCTTCTCCCCGTCCATGTAGACGTAGGCCTCGAAATGGGCGCAGACGCGGCTGCGCCGGCGTTTATCCTCTCCCATGCGGTTCCTCGCTCGCCGGGCGCGCAGCCCGGCATGTCACCCTATAACGGGTTATCGCGTGATGATAAAGCCTCAAGGCCAGGCTGGGCAAGGGCCGGCGCTACGGGGCGGGGCGCCGGCCAGGCGAAGCGCCAGGACCGCCAGACCGGCGGTTTCCCAGCGCAGGATGCGCTCGCCAAGGCTCGCCGGCAGGAAGCCGGCCGCGATGAAAAGTGCGGCTTCGGCCTCGGTCAGCCCGCCTTCGGGGCCAAGGACGAACAGGGCCCGGCCCGGGGCGGCCACGTCGGCCACGCAGAGACGCCCACTGCTGTCGGCCTCCTCCCAGAGAAGATAGCGGCGGGCGTCGGGGTCGCGCCAGGCGGCGGCGAGTCCAGCCGCGCCGCCGGCGACCACGGCCAGTTCCGGAAGCCTTGCCGCGCCGCACTGCTTGGCCGCGGCCACCAGCGCCGCGGCCCAGGCCTCCTTGGGCGCGTCCGGCATGCGGCCCTGGCTGCGCGCGGCCTGCCAGAAGACGATGCCCGCCGCGCCGAGCTCCACGGCCTTTTCCAGGAAGAAGTCGCGCCGGGCCGAACGGGAGAACCCGGCGGCCAGCCAGACGGCGTTCGCCTCGGGCGGGATTTCGGAGAGCGATACGGGAGTCAAGCCGACCCTGTCCCGGGCCAGGTCGGAGACCACGAACTCGCCTTCCCGCCCCGCGCCGTCGAAGACCCGGACCCGGTCGCCCACGGCCTTTCGCAGCACGCGCGCGCAGTGATGCGCCTCGCTTCCGGTCAGGGCGTAGGGCGGCGCGAAGGCTTCGCCGGGAAGGTGAAAAGCGTCGAGGCGGCCCATTTTCCCTTACCGGGAGGTCCGGGGGGGATGCTCCCTCCCGGCCGCCGGAGGCCTCTTTTTCCCTTCCGTCCTCACGCGCCGACGCTCTTGCGGGCCGTGCCGGCCTTGTAGAAGGGCAGGGCGCGCTTGACGGCCGGCAGTTCCGTGCGCGCGGCCTGGATGCGGAATTCCTTGGCCTCGGCCGCGGCCGCGTCCACGTAGGCCAGCGCCACGGCGTGCCCCAGGCTCGGGCCGAAGGAGGCGCTGGTCACCACGCCGACCTTGACGCCGTTTCTGTCCAGCACGGCGTCGCCGTGACGGGCGCTGCGCCGGCCGGGAATCTCCAGGGAGACGAGCTTGCCGCGGATCGCCCCGGCTCCGGCCTTGCCGACATAGTCGGCCGGGGAGGCCAGCAGCCAGCCGTAGCCGGCCTCGGCCGGGGTGTGTTCCTCGTCGAGGTCCTGGCCGTAGAGCGGATAACCCATCTCCAGGCGCAGGGTGTCGCGCGCGCCGAGCCCGGCCGGGGCCACGCGCGGATCGGCCAGCAGCGTCTCCCACAGCTCCACGGCCTTGGTCGCGGGCAGGAAGAGCTCGTAGCCGAGCTCTCCGGTGTAGCCCGTGCGGCTGACCATGAGCTTTTCGCCGGCGAAGTCGACGAAGGCGAAGTTGAAGTATTTGAGCCCGGAAAAGTCGCCGGGCACGCGCGCGGCCAGCACGTCGTAGGCAAGGGGGCCCTGCAGGTCGATCTTGGCCGTTTCGGCCGAGGCGTCGGTGAAGGTCAGGCCCTGGCGGGGCAGGCGGGCCTTTATCGTCTCGAAGTCCACGGCGATGCGCGCGCCGTTGACCACCAGCATGTAGGAATCCGGCGCGAGGCAATAGACGATGAGGTCGTCCACCACGCCGCCGGCCTCGTTGAGCAGGAAGCCGTAGCGGCACTTGCCCGGGGCCAGGGTGTCGAGGTCGTGGGTGACGGCCGTGCCGAGCGCCGCGGCCGCGCCCGGGCCGGACAGGTAGAATTCCCCCATGTGGCAGATGTCGAAGACGGCGGCCTTTTTGCGGGTCTGCTCGTGCTCGGCCAGGATGGAGGCGTACTGGACCGGCATGTCGAAGCCGGCGAAGGGGACCATCTTGGCCCCGTGGCTTCTGTTCCAGTCCGAGAGAGGAGTCTTGACGAGTGGTTCCACGATTGCTCCGCCTTTTTTCTTGGGTGTGCGCGCCGGGCGCGCCTGCTATGTCCGCCGCGCCGCCGCCCGAGGCCGGGCGGCCGGCCGGGTCGCGTCAGTTCTGGGCCACCATGGGGACGACGATGCCCTTGTCCTTCTTGGCCTTGCGGATGGAGCGGAATTCGTCGAGCAGGGCCACGAGGCGGCCGTAGGTCTTTTTCACCGACAGGCCGTAGGCCGAGAGCTCGTTGTCCTTCTTGCGGATGTAGTTGCGCAGCAGGTAGCCGTCGTTTAAAATCATGTCGCCAAGGGAGAGGACGCGTTCGACCAGCGTGTCGAAGTAGTTGACGATCTCGAACTTGAGGTCGTTGAGAATCTCGGTAAAAAGCGAAAGCATGCGCAGGTAGCTCAGGTTTTCGCCCTTGTAGTTCCTGTCCTGGAGGTCTTCCAGCATCTTCACTTTTCTGGCCTGCTGGATGTAGTTGTACTTGCTCCAGACTTCCTGGTGCAGGTCGCGCATGGCGCTGAAGTCGTCGTAGTTGTCGGCGCTCAGGAGGTAGTTGTCGAGCACCTTGACGACATTGGAGTAGAACTCGTCGGAGTAGCCGATGATGCGGCGCTGGTGTTTGGAGAGCCAGGCATAGAGGAACTTGAGCTTTTTCTCGTGGGTGTCGGTGTTTTCCACGATCTCGTTGCGCTTGTAGACGATGCGGCCGTTGTATTCGCCGCGCACGATGTCGTTTAAGCGCAAAAACAGGCTGTAGGTGTCCTTGACCAGGTTCAGCCGGTAGTAGGTCTTGCCGGTGAGGGGGTGGATGACTTCCTGGCTGGCCACGGACAGGGCGCGGTCCTGGCGGACGTTGTTGGGGTCGTACTTGTGCTGGCGGTAGACCACCCGGGTGATGACCACACGGCGGTCGGGATCGACGAAATAGCCGCCTTCGTCCAGGGCGCGGATGGCCTCGGTCTGGCTCTTGTCCACGGCGACCAGGGCGATTTTCTCCACGCGCGGGTAGAACCGGGCCTCGGGATGGGAATAGAGCGAGGTGATGGCCCGGTCGGTCTGGCCGAGCACCCGCACCATGAACTTTTCGCCCATGCGGAACAGCCGCCGGGCGAACAGCGCCGAGGAAGTCCGGCGCTCGGACACGATGGGGAAGCCGTAAAGCTCCATGAGGAACTGGTAGACGAAGTTGCGGTGGCGCTCGTAGCGCCGGTCGTCGCCCACCACGAACTTCTTGATGTTGAGGCCGAAGCGCTTGAGTTCCGTGTCCAGGTAGGATGGGAACGAGCAGTAGACCCCGGACAGGTAATAGTCGCCCTGGCTGTCCAGCGACATGACGTGGGCCCGGTCCATGTCCAGGACCGTGGGCAGCAGGGTGGCGTAGTTCTCCAGGCTCGTGACGTCGGCGTCGGCGAATTCCTTGCGGAAGCGGTCCTGGGCGGCCTTGGGCAGCCGGGCGCAGAAAGCCCGGGTGTTCTGGCCGAAGATGGAGCTCTCCAGCGGGCATTGGTCCCGGTAGGTCTCGTCGGCGTAGTCGAGCAGGCTGTGCAGGATGTCGTACTGGAAGATCTCCTGGAAATAGCGCAGGGGCCGGCCCACGGCGACCATGGAGAAGCCCGGCAGCTCCTTGTATTCGAAGGCGTCGGCCTCGAAGGAGGGCAGAAGTTCGCGGAAGTCCACCACCGGGTAGTTGGCGTGCTCGGCGTAGGGCCGCAGCAGACATTCCTTGATGTGGACCCAGTCGAGGAAGCGCTTGAGGTCCGGCAGCGACTGGACGCGCAGGGTCGCGCCTTCCTTCTGGCGGTGCTCGCCCGAGAGGAAAGGCGCTTCGTCAACCTGGCTGAAGGCTTGGGTCCAGTCGAAGGCCATGGTTTCGTCCAACATGCTGCGGTTGCGCCCCGGTCGGCCAGGCCTGGGCCGGGGAAAAAAATCACATACCCCAAAGCGGATTTTTTATAAAGGGGCTGTCGAAAGGCGGCCAGGGCGCGCCTTGCCGCCGTGCTGCGCCGCGCCATCCCGATCCGCTTCGGCCTGTTTCGGCCCACTCCGCCTCCGGCCCGCTCCGGCCCGCTCCGGTTTGACGCGAAGGGAAGGGCCCCGTATATTGCCCCACACGCAACAGCCGGGCCGGGGCTCGGCGCGACAGGGAGGGGCGATGGCGCGCAATCGGAAAAAAGGGCTCACGGCGGCCGTCACCCGCCTGGCGGCCAAGCCGCGCCACCCCGCCAAAGGCCGCCCGACCCAGCCATGACCGACCCCTCCTTCTACGACCAGCTCCTGGCCATCGTCGGCAACGTCTTCGACGCCTATTCCGCCGTGCTCTTCCTGCCCGGCCCCGAAGGCGACGTCTGCCGCGCGGCCGCCGCCTTCAGCCTGGGCGACGCCCTGGACCGCGACGTGGCCATCGTCCCGGGCATGGGCCTGGTGGGCTGGATCATCCGCGAGTCCAAACCCCTTCTCATCAGTAATTTCGACCAGCGCCGGGGCGTGCTCGGCTACTACCGGGGCGGCGAGGAGGAGCGCATCCGCGCCTTCATGGGCCACCCCGTGCCCGAGACCGGCGGGGCGCTGTGCCTGGACAGCCGCAAGACCTACACCTTCGGCGACAAGGACCTCAAGATTCTGTCCCAGTTCGCCGGCCTGGCCGGCTCCCACCTGGCCCGGGCCCGGGAGGTGGAGACGAGCCTGTACGAACACCGCTTCTACCAGTGCCTGCGCCTGATCGCCACCCTGCACCGGAGCCGGCCCAAATGGGAGTCCTTCCGCACGGGGCTGCTGGAGCTTTTGGCCGCCACCACAGGCTACCGCTACTGCCTGCTGGCCGTGCGCGACGAATCCGGCCGGTCCTACTACCTGGAAGGAGCCAACGAGAGCCCTTTCCAGGGCGGGCGCGAGACGGACCCGCGCTTTTCCGTGGGCCAGGGCCTGGTGGGCTGGGTGTTCAAGAACCAGACCCCGGTCTATTCCGGGGAAAAGGACGAGGCCGGGGCCACGGGCCTGCCCCTTTTCGGCCTGGACATGCCGGCCGCCGACTGCAAGAGCGTGCTCTGCCTGCCCATCCGCTTCTCGAAAAAAACCAGGGGCGTGCTCACCCTGGCCGATCCCAGGCCCTTGCCCGTCACCGAGGAACTCAAGGTCTTCGCCTCCATGGTGGCGGAAAACCTGGCCCTTTTCCTGGAAAATCTGCACCTGCGCACCCGTCTCGCAAAGCCTTCGGCATAGACTTTTCGGCCCGCGCCATCTACCATGCCGCCATCGTGGCGACGTGGGGCTTTTTGTTCCCGGCATCCCGAACTTCAATGCGAGCGTGGGCATGTTCTTCAGCAAATTCTTCCGGTTCCTCGGGAAAGACCTGGCCATGGACCTGGGCACGGCCAACACCCTGCTCTACACCCCGACCGACGGCATCGTGCTCAACGAACCTTCCGTGGTCGCCATCGACACCCGCAGCGGCGAACTCATCGCCGTGGGCAGCGAAGCCAAGGAATTCCTGGGCCGCACGCCGGAACGCATCCGGGCCATCCGCCCCATGAAGGACGGCGTCATCGCCGACTTCGAGGTGACCCGGGCCATGATCGCCTTTTTCATCCGCAAGGTCCTGGCCGGCTTCCGCTTCGCCAAGCCCAAGATCGTCATCTGCGTGCCCACGGGCATCACGCAGGTGGAGAAGCGGGCCGTGGTCGAGTCCGCCCAAATGGCCGGCGCGCGCGACGTGAAGCTCGTGGAGGAGCCCATGGCCGCGGCCATCGGCGCGGGCCTGCCCATCGACCGGCCGTCGGGCAACATGGTGGTGGACATCGGCGGCGGCACCACCGAGGTGGCCGTGGTGTCGCTTTCGGCCATCGCCTACGCCGAATCCGTGCGCGTGGCCGGCGACGAGCTCAACGAGACCATCCAGCGCTACGTGCAGGACGAATTCCAGATACTCATCGGCGAGAACATGGCCGAGGAGATCAAGATCCGCGTCGGCTCGGCCATGCCCCTGCCCGAGCCCCTGTCCCTGGACGTGGCCGGCAAGTCGCTCATCGACGGCACGCCGACCACGGTCACCATCACCGATTCCCACGTGCGCGAGGCCATCCGCGAGCCGGTCAACATCATTGTGGGCGCGGTCATGAAGGCCCTGGAAAAGACCCCGCCGGAGCTGGTGGCGGACATCGCCCGAAACGGCCTGCTCCTGGCCGGCGGCGGCGCGCTGCTCAAGGGGCTCGACGCCCGCATCAGCCAGGAGTCCAACCTGTCGGTGCTGCTCGACGACGAACCCCTGACCACGGTCGTGCGCGGCACGGGCCGGGCCATGGAAGACCGTCTGCGCTTCCGCGACGTCTTCATCAATTAGAGGCGGGCGCGCCATGACCATCGACGTCGCCTCGGCCCTTTCCGGGGCCCTTTGCGCCGTGCGGGCGGCCGGGGAACGCATCCGCGCCGATTTCGCCGCCCCGCGCGACGTGCGCCGCAAGGGCCGCATCGACCTGGTCACGGCCACGGACCTGGCCGTGGAGGCCATGCTCAAGGAGTCCCTGGCCGCAGTCGTGCCCGGGGCCGCTTTTCTGGCCGAAGAGACGGCGGCGGCCACGGCCCTGGCCGGCCCCACCTGGATCATCGACCCGGTGGACGGCACCACCAATTTCGCCCACGGCTTTCCCTTCGTGTGCACCTCCGTGGCTCTCTACGACGGCTTTGAGCCGCTGCTCGGCATCGTGGCCGCGCCGCTGCTCGGCCAGTGCTTCGAAGCCGGCCGGGGGCTCGGCGCGCGCCTTAACGGCGAACCCATGGCCGTCTCCGCCGTGGACGACCCCGTGGACGCCCTGGTCGCCACCGGCTTTCCCTACGCCATCCGCGAGCATCTCGACGAGATCACCACGGACCTGCGGGCCGTGCTGGCCGCGACCCAGGGCATTCGCCGGCCGGGTTCGGCCGCCCTGGACCTGGCCTACGTGGCGGCCGGACGCCTGGACGCCTTCTACGAACTGGCGCTCAATCCCTGGGACGTGGCCGCCGGCGCGCTGCTCGTCGCCGAGGCCGGGGGCAGGGTGGGCAGCTACCGGCCGGCCGGGCCCTACCGGCTGGGGGATTTCCGCATCCTGGCCAGCAACGGCCGGCTGCACGGGGCCATGGAAGGGCTGCTGGCGGAGTGACGGCGCGCTCCTTGGCCGGGGGCTCGGACCGGTTGCGAATGCCAGGGCATGACTTGGCGCAACGATACGGGAGTCCAGAGGGCGGTAGCCCTCTGGCCGCCGGAGGCTTCTCCCCAGGCATGCTTAGCCGCTACGCGCGAACAGGCTTTTGCGCTCGAAAAAGCGCACCACGGCCGGGGTGAGCTGGTCGCGGTAGTCGCGCACCAGGGCGGCCAGTTCCGCCGCGTCCACGAACATGCCGCCCGAGACCTCCTCGGGGTTGGGGCGCGGCGCGGCGGCCAGGCGGCCGGCGGAATAGAGCGTGACGAATTCGTAGGCCGTGTCCTGGTCGGCCGGCACGGCGTCGAGGTAGGTCAGGGACGGGGCGCGAAGGCCAAGCTCCTCCATGAGCTCCCTGGCGGCGGCGTCCTGACGGGCCTCGCCGGCCCGGACGTGGCCCGTGGCCGACAGGTCGAAGCGGCCCGGGTACAGGTTTTTTTTGGCCGACCGTTTCTGCAGGTAAAGCTTGCCCCGGCCGTCGAACACGAGGACCATGACCGAGCGGTGGTAGAGGCCTTGCCGGTGGGCCTCGGCCAGGGGCAGGACGCAAAGCGGCCGGTCGGCCGCGTCCACGATGTCCACCATTTCCGGCGGCGGGCCGGCGACGCGTTTTTTCGCCATGAAGACTTCCCTCGGCCATTGGGCCGCAACCCGTATGCCACAGGCCGCATGCCATGAAAATCCCGCCTTCGGCCGACCCCGCGCGGCTCGGCCCTGAAAGCGCCCCGGCCCTGGCCGCGCTGGAGGCGCGATGCTTCCCCGACTCCTGGGACGCCGCCGCCTTCGCCGCCGCCTTCGGCCGCGCGCCGTTCGCCGCCTACGGCGTGGCCGATGGGGCAGGGGGGCTGGCCGCCTACGCCACGTTCCATTTCCTCGGCGACGAGTTCGAAGTGCTGAACATCGCCGTGGACCCGCCCCTTCGCGGGCAGGGGCTGGCAGGGCGGCTCTTCGGCCACGTCTTGCAACAAGTGGATAAAATGGGCATGACCCGGGGGTACTTGGAAGTTCGCGCGGGCAACGTCCCGGCCAAGAGGCTCTACCTGCGCCACGGATTCGCCGCCGTGGGCGTGCGCAGGCGCTACTACCCGGACAACGGGGAGGACGCCCTGGTCATGGTCCGCGAATCGACGGGGGCGGGTTCCCCGTAAGCTCAAAACACCCAAGGAGATCGCATGGCCCTTATCCGTATCGACGAGGTGGACGTCAAAGGCAAGAAGCTCCTGATCCGGGTGGACTACAACGTGCCCCTCAAAGGCGACGTCATCACCGACGACCTGCGCATCCGGGCGAGCCTGCCGACCATCGAGTACGCCCTGTCCCAGGGCTGTTCCATGATCCTGTGCTCGCACCTGGGCAAGGCCAAGGGCGAGCCCGATCCCAAGTATTCCCTGGCCCCGGCGGCCAAGCGGCTGTCGGAGCTCCTGGGGCGCGAGGTCAAGATGGCCCCGGACTGCCTGGGCGAGGCCACCAAGGCCATGGCCGCCGCCTTGAAGCCCGGCGAGATCCTCATGCTCGAGAACCTGCGCTTCCACCCCGGCGAGACCGCCGGCGACATGGACTTCGCCAAGGAAGTCATGTCCATGGCCGAGGTCTACGTCAACGACGCCTTCGGCACGGCCCACCGGCCCCATGCCTCCATGGTGGCCTTCGCCAAGGTGGCCAAAAAATGCTGCGCCGGTTTCCTGCTCATGAAGGAATGGAAGTTCCTGGGCGAGGCCGTGGAGTCGCCGGCCCGGCCGTTCGTGGCCGTTTCCGGCGGGGCCAAGGTGTCCTCCAAACTCGGGGTGCTCAACAACCTCCTGGCCAAGGTCGACGCCATGGTCATCGGCGGGGCCATGGCCAACACCTTCCTGGCCGCCCAGGGCTACAAGGTCGGCAAGTCCCTCATCGAGCCGGACCTGTTCGACGCCGCCCGGGGCATCCTCAAGGAGGCCAAGGAGCGGGGCGTGGGCTTCTATCTGCCCGTGGACTGCGTCATTTCCCTGGACGCCGGCAAGCCCATCGCCGAGATGCAGCCCGCCGGCCAGGTGCCGTTTATGGCCGTTCCCGACGAGGCCGTGATCCTCGACATCGGGCCGGTGACCGCCGGGCTCTACGCCCTGGTCATCGAGCCGGCCAGGACCGTGGTCTGGAACGGCCCCATGGGCGCGTTCGAGAACCCGGCCTTCGCCCAGGGCTCCTACACGGTCGGCCACATCGTGGCCGGGGTGCGGGGGCTTAGCATCGTCGGCGGCGGCGACACCGACGTGGTGGTGCACCAGGCGGGGTTGGCCGACAAGATGTCGTTCATCTCCACGGGCGGCGGCGCGTCCCTGGAATTCCTGGAAGGCAAGGAGCTGCCGGCCTTCGCCGCGCTCAAGGAGTGTCAGTCATGAAAAAGCTCATGGCCGCCAACTGGAAGATGTACAAGCTGGCCGGCGAGGCCGGGGACACGGCCGCCGCCTTGCGGGCCAAGCTTGACGGCAGGCTGCCGGCCGACCGCGAGGTGCTGGTGATCCCGCCCTTCACGGCCCTTGGCGCGGCGCGGCAAGCCCTTTCCGGGGCGGCCGGGTTCTCCCTGGGGGCCCAGAACTTCTATCCGTCCAAGCAGGGGGCGTTCACCGGCGAGATCGCGCCGGACATGCTCCTGGACGCCGGCTGCCGCTACGCCCTGACCGGCCATTCCGAGCGTCGCCACGTCCTCGGCGAGGACGACGCCCTGGTCGGGAAGAAGACGGCCTTCGGCCTGGCCGCCGGACTGGCGGTCATCCTGTGCGTGGGCGAGAAGGTGGAGGAGCGCAAGGCCGGCCAGGTGGAGGCGGTGCTGACGCGCCAGCTCGCCGCCGGCCTGGCCGACGTGCCGGCGGACGTGTCCCCCGCCGCCCTGGCCGTGGCCTACGAGCCGGTCTGGGCCATCGGCACCGGTTTGACGGCCGGCCCCAAGGAGGTCGAGGAGGCCCACACCCTGACACGGGCCTGGCTCGTCGCGCGTTTCGGGGCGCAAACCGGCGCGGCCGTGCGCATTCTCTACGGCGGCAGCGTGAAGCCGGGGAACGCCGGGGAGCTCTTGGGGATTGACAATGTGGACGGTGTGCTGGTAGGTGGCGCGAGCCTTGAGGCTGAAAGCTTCTCGGCGATTGTGACGGCTTGATGAACCCGCGGCCATGTCCGTGAAAATAACGGGAAAATTCAGTTGACAACGCTCATAATTACTGTACATGTACTCGCCTGCGTCGCTGTGATCATCCTGGTTCTGCTCCAGTCGGGCAAGGAAGGGATGGGCGTCATCTTCGGCGGCGGCAGTCAGTCGGTGTTCGGCAGCACGGGGGCCGGCGGACTGCTGGTCAAGCTGACGGCGCTTTTCGGGGCGATCTTTCTTGTCACGTCGCTCGCGTACAACGTGTACTCGGGCTCGCACAAGCGCTCGGCCAAGTCGGTGATGATCGACGCGAGCGGCGCTCCCATCGCGCCGCCGGCCGGGGTGGCGCCCGAGGCGGCCAAGGACGCGGAGCCCAAGAAGGGAGTGACCTTCGAGGACGTTCCGCCGCTGGCTCCCAAGGCGCCGGGGACCGCTCCCGCGAACTAGACGATATTTGCCGAAGTGGTGGAACTGGTAGACACGCCATCTTGAGGGGGTGGTGGGCCATGCCCGTGGGGGTTCGAGTCCCCCCTTCGGCACCATTCATACGGAAAAGGCCGGGATAACCTCCCGGCCTTTTTCTTTTTTCGCCGAGAGGCGGCTTGTTGCCAACCGGCAATTCCGTCATTTAGGGCGCTGGTGCGAAGTTGACCCGCTGACAGGACGGGGCGAGGTTCCCGGTGGCTGGTCACGCTCCCCGAGCAGGGGCAGCGATTACAGAGGCTGCTTCAGGCCGATTCCCGCGTGCGAGGCGGAACCTGGAGCCCCATGCCGCACAACTCCTTTGTCCACGCCATGTCCGCATGGCTTCCATCGCACAAGAGCCGGCGACGCGACGGCTTGCCGGAAATCCGACGGAGAACGAAAGAGATGGCCTGCTTCCATAGGGAGGCGGGCCGTTGCCTTTTGCAGCGGCATGGTCGTTGCTCCCAGGCATTCACGAAAGAGCACTGTTGCGGCCACGGCATCGAACCGCATGACAGGATGATGGTGGCAGCCTCCATGATCCTTGACAAACTTTGGCGGATGCGGATGATGCTGCGTCATGTCCTTTTGAGAAGACAAGCCGGATCGGAAACACCCTTCGGGGCGCGGACGGACGGGAGGACGTATGCCACGGGACAGAATGCTCTTTGTGGACAACATTCGACTGGTGATGATCATCCTCGTCGTCTGCCACCATGCGGTCATCAGCTACTGCGATATCGGGGCGTGGTATTACAAGGAGCCTCTCGCGCCTGGGCCTGTCACAACGTTTTTGTTCTTCCTGTTTCTGAGCTTCAACCAGTCGTTTTTCATGGGCACGCTCTTCGCCCTGGCCGGGTATTTCGCGGCCAACGCCCTGTGGCGCAAGGGGAGTGGGGCTTTTGTCCGGGGCCGCCTGCTGCGCCTGGGAGTGCCGACGCTTTTTTACATGATCGTCCTCGACCCGTTGACCGTCTATCTGGCCCATGTCCGGGAGTTTCATTCCCTTGGCGACTTCACGGCCATGTATGGGCGTTTCCTGTCCACGGCCGGCATCCTGGCCGGGACCGGGCCCATGTGGTTCGCCCTGGCCTTGCTGTTCTTTTGCCTCATGTATGCCGGCTGGCACGCGCTACGGCGGGCCGCGCCGACAACCGGCGGGCCCCGTCCCCTCACCGCAGGACTGCTGGTCT
The DNA here is from genome assembly GCA_023390395.1 of Pseudomonadota bacterium. GTDB lineage: Bacteria > Desulfobacterota > Desulfovibrionia > Desulfovibrionales > Desulfovibrionaceae > Solidesulfovibrio. The sequence goes on from JAEWCY010000241.1 coordinate 19,179, forward strand.
GGCTGATCGTTTGCAGTACGGCAGGCACCTTCGTCCTTCGACTCGCCTATCCGGTCGGGAAAACCGTCAGCAACATGCAACTCGGCAATTTCGCCCAGTACGGCGTCCTGTTCCTTTTCGGCATCCTCGCCCAGGCCAATGACTGGCTGCGCACGCTCGACGCACGGCTGGGGCGGCGGTGTCTGCTGACGGTGTGCGTTGGGCTGCTGGCCTGGATGGGGTTGTGGCTCCTGCTGGGCCTGGGCGAAGTGGCAACCTACCAGGGCGGCCCTCATTGGCGAAGCCTTGTCCCGTCCCTGTGGCAGTCGGTCAACAGCGTGTGCCTGACGGTGGGAATGATCGCGCTGTGCCGCGAGCGCTGGAACCGCCAGAGCGGCCTCGTGGCGCAACTGTCCGCGAGCGCTTTCGCGGTCTACGTCTTTCATCCGCCGGTCCTGGTCGCCCTGGCGCAGTTGCTCGGGCCGGCGCCGCTTGGCGCCCTGCCCAAAGCCGTGCTTTTGTCCGCGCTGGGGCTGCCGATCTGTTTCGCGGTGGCTTGCGGCGTGCGGCGGGTGCCCCTGCTGCGGGACATGGTGCCGCAGTAGGGGGGGGACTCCTTGCCCATGCGCGGACAGCCGCGCCGGGAGAAAGGAGATCGGCATATTTCTTCGCCCGCGCGGGTGACGACCGTCTCTGGTTGCCGGTGTGGCCAGGATTGTCTCGCGCGGGCTGTGGCAACCCGGCCAGGGAGGCGGAAGCCCGGGGCGCATCAGGCGGCCGGTCCGGTCCATTCGCGCGAAGTTTCGTTCCGATTTCGAGTAGTGTCGTCGCGGGCCTCGGCCTGGTCCGGCGTCACGCCGTCCGCAAGATCACAGACTCCAAGACGACCTCCCGGAGGTGGTAAGCAGGACCTTCTTAGAATCCGTATATTATTTTTGCTATATCTATGGCTGCTTTTACTACAAGACCATCCGTGGCCGGAGGAACGTCGGTTGGAAACGTTTCCCGTGATTCATGGCGTCCGTTTTCCACCCTGTTTGATATTTCGGTAGGCTGTCCCTGTCTTGGAAGCATGGTGAGCATGTCTCCGCTGGACCGACAGCATCCGAGCGATGGAATAAATATGGGAAATATAGCTGCAATAGAAACAATCAGTCGCCCCATATGCTTTCCTTCCTTTTTTGAGTTTCCATTATCAAAGCGCAAGAATATTGCAACTCCTAAGAAAAACCGAGTGGGAGCGAAACTGCAATGCCAAGGTTTCTTGCTTGCGTTGATTGATGCAATAATGCAATACTCCAAGTGTTGGCAAGAGGGCGGCAGGTGAAGCGGTCTTGGGCGGCCTGCGCAACCCTCTTGGCGCATGAGTTCTCCAAAAACGTGTCCTGGTCGCGAAGGCAGGCCGTTGCGCCCTGCGTCGGTCTCGTCCAGGCAATGTTCCATTGACGAGCGTCGGCGCTGGTACATAGACTGGGAATCGTCCGGGAGGCAGGACTCTCCGCATCCATTGTCGATCAACATCAACTTTCTGGTAAAACTTCAGCTCAGAGAGCAGGGCGCATGCAAGACATCCTAGACGACGGATTGTTGCAACAATTGAGCGGCCAGCCGTACGACGCCGATCTGGACCGCGACGAGCTGCTCCACGAGATCTTCGAGGGCACTGCCAGGCTTTTTCCCGGCAAAACCGCCGTGGAAAGCGGTTCGGTCACGCTGACCTACCGGGAGTTGGATCGCCTGGCCAACCAGCTGGCGCACCATCTGCGCGGGCTTGGCATAGGCCCGGAAGACAGGGTGGCCCTGCTCTTGCCCAAGACGGAATTCGTCTACGTGGCGATGTTGGGCGTGCTCAAGGCCGGCGCTGCCTATGTGCCCCTGGACCCGGCCTATCCTCCGGACCGCGTGGGCTTCATTTTGGAGGATTGCGCCGCCAAATTGTGCCTGACCGATGCGGCGCTGCTCGAGGCCCTGGGCCGGGAGATCGGGGACACGCCGGTCTTTCTGGCCGACCGGGACGCCCCGGGGCTTTCGGGGCAGCCGGACACGCCCCTGGGCCGGGAGCAGACCGGGCTTGACCGCCAGGGCCTGTGCTACGTGATCTACACCTCGGGCACCACCGGCCGGCCCAAGGGCTGCCTGATCGAACACCGCAACATCTGCGCCCTGGTGCGCTCCGAGGCCAGGGTCTACGGCATCGTCGCCGAGGACCGCATCTTCCAATGCGCGTCCACGGCTTTCGACGCCTCCCTGGAAGAGATCTGGATGGCCTTTCTGCACGGGGCCACCCTGGTGGCCGGCGCCAAGGAGATCATGCGCACGGGCCCCATGCTGGGCCAGGCCTTGAGCCAACGGGGCGTGACCGTGCTGTCCTGCGTGCCCACGCTTCTTTCCATGATCGAGGGCGACATCGACACCCTGCGCATCCTCATCGTGGGCGGGGAAGCCTGTCCCAAGGACCTGGCCGCGCGCTGGCACCGGCCCGGCCGGACCATCTTCAATTCCTACGGTCCCACGGAAACCACCGTGGCCGCCACCTACGGCGTGCTCGTGCCCAACCGGCCGGTGACCATCGGCCAGGCCCTGCCCAACTACCGCTGCTACATTCTCGACGAAAAGCTCGACCCCGTGCCCCCGGGAGCCGAGGGGGAGCTCTGCATCGGCGGCCCGGGCGTGGCCCGGGGATACTTGAACCGCGACGACCTCACCCGGGAGCGCTTCGTCACGACGGAACGGGTGACCGGCGAACCGCTGCGCCTGTACCGCACCGGAGACCTGGCCCGCTTCACCGAGGACGGGGACATCGACTGCCTGGGCCGGGCCGACGACCAGGTGAAGGTTCGGGGCTACCGCATCGAACTCTCGGAGATCGAGGCCGTGCTCATGCAATGCCCGGGCGTGCAGTGCGCCGCGGTGACCATGTGGCGGGAAACCGGGCAGTTGGCCGCGTACGTGGTGGCCCGCCAGGGCCAGGACCTGAGCCTGGGCTTCATGCGGGAGACCGTGGCCAAGCGCCTGCCGCCCTACATGATGCCCGCGACCCTGGACGTGATCGAGGCCTTGCCCCTGCTGACCAGCGGCAAGGTCGACCGCAAGGCCCTGCCCGCGCCGGCGGACCCCTTCGAGGACCGGGACCGCCAGGTCGTCGCCCCGCGCGACCAAGTCGAGCGCGACGTGGCCGGAGTGTGGGAGGAGGTCTTCAAACGCACGGGGATTTCGGTCGCCGACGACTTCTTCCTGGATCTGGGCGGGCATTCGCTCTTCGCCGCGGTCATGGTCTCCAAGCTGCGCCATGTGCCCGGGTTCGCCGGCGTGTCCGTGGGCGACGTCTACCAGCACCCGACCATAGAATCCCTGGCCGCGATCCGCGACCAGGGAACGACGGGGCCGAAACCGGCTCCAGGGCCGGCCTTCCGGGAGATCCCCCCCTCGCGCCACTTCGCCTGCGCCTGCGGCCAGGCCCTGGCCGTGGTGGTGCTGGCCGGGGTCTATGCCTGGCAGTGGCTGGGGCCGTTTTTCACCTCGGCCTATCTGGTCCTGGACCACTGGGCGCTGGAACCGTCCCTGCTGGCCGGCCTGCTGGTCTACGCCGTGTCGTATCCCGTGCTGCTGGCCGTGGTGGCGCTGGCCAAATGGCTGCTGCTCGGGCGCATCAAGGCCGGCCGGCATCCGCTTTGGGGGTGGTATTATTTCCGGTTCTGGTTCGTGCGCCAGCTGACCCGGGCCGTGGCCGTGAAATACCTCGCCGGCTCGCCCCTGATCTGCCTCTACTACCGCCTGCTCGGAGCGAAGGTGGGCAGGGACGTCTTTTTCGGCACGGCGGGGCTCATGACCTTCGACCTCCTGACCGTGGGCGAGGGCACGAGCATCGGCTACGACAGCAGCGTGGACGGTTCCTGGGTGGAGGACGGCCAGCTGCACCTTGCGCCCGTGACCATCGGCAGGAACTGCTTCGTGGGCAACCGCTCGGTGCTCGGCCCCAACACCGTCATGCAGGACCATTCCGGCCTGGCGGACCTGTCCATGCTGCCGGAAGGCGGGGTGGTCCCCTCCGGGAGCCTTTACGGCGGCACGCCGGCCGGGCCGGCCGGGGCCTTCGAGGACGCCCCCGCCCCCCGGAGCTGGTCCTTCGGCTACGGGGCGCTCTTCGTGCTGGGCGTGTTCCTGTTCCCCCTGCTCGTGGAGGGCGCGATCTTCCCGGGCCTGATGTTCATGGAGGTCCTCGACAACATCGATCCGCACTATTGGTGGCTGCTGTACGCGCCCCTGGTCGGCATCTCCTTCATCGTGCTGATCTGCGCCGAAATCGCCTTTTTCAAATGGCTGCTTCTGCCTCGCATCAAGGAGGGGCGCTATCCGCTGCGCGGCTGGTTCTACTGGCGCAAGTGGTTTCTCACCCAGCTCATGCAGGTCAGCCTGGAGATCTTGGGCACGCTGTATTCCACGCTGTACCTCAAACCCTGGTTCTTCGTGCTGGGGGCCCGCCTGGGCAAGGGCTCGGAGATCTCCACGGTGCGCCATGTGAACCCCGAGTTCCTGGTGGCCGGCAAGGCCTGCTTCCTGGCCGACGACGTCATGATCGGCGCGCCCAGCGTGCGCGGCGGCTGCATCGGCATCGGCTACGTGCACGTGGGCGACAGGACGTTCGTGGGCAACAGCGCCCTGGTGCCCGGGGGCATGGTCCTCGGCGACGGGGCGCTCATCGGCTGCCTGTCCACCACGCCGGCCGCCAACCCCGTGCCCACGGGCACCTCCTGGTTCGGCTCCCCGGCCATCCATTTGCCGCGGCGGCAGGAAGCCGAGCGTTTTTCGGAAAAGCAGACCTATGCCCCGCCCTGGCATCTGGTGCTGTTGCGCTGCGTCATCGAGTTCTTCCGCGTCACCCTGCCGCTGACGCTCTTCGTGCTGCTGGCCACCATGATCATGAACGTGGTGGACATGTACCAGGACTGGCTGCCCATGTGGCTCCAGATCGCGTCCCTGCCGTTTCTGTACCTGGCGGCGGGAGTGGTGGCCCTGCTGCTGGTGGCCGGGCTCAAATGGCTGGTGGTCGGCCGCTACCGCGAGAGCAATCATCCGTTGTGGTGCGGCTTTGTCTGGCGCACGGAGTTGGTGACCGGGGTGTACGAGAACTTCGGGGCGCTTTTCCTGCTCGATCTGTTGCGGGGAACGCCCTTTATCCGCTGGCCCCTGCGTTCGCTCGGCATGCGGGTGGGGCGGCGCTGCTACATCGATTCCACCTGGTTCACGGAATTCGATCTGGTGGAGATCGGCGAGGAGGCCGCCCTCAACGAAGACGCCAACCTCCAGACCCACCTCTTCGAGGACCGGGTCATGAAGGTGGGCAAGGTGCGCATCGGCAAACGCTGCGCCGTGGGCATGAAGGCCACGGTGCTCTACGACACCTGTCTGGAAGACGGCGTGTCCCTGGGGGATCTGTCCCTCCTGATGAAGGGCGAGACCCTGCCCGGGGGCACCAAATGGCAGGGCGCGCCGGCTCGGCGCGTGGGCTGAGGGACAGCCTCCGTCCACGCCGCGCGCGGGTGGAGCCTGGGCGTGTTCCTGATGGCCTTTTACCGTAAGCGGTCGCGAGAGCCCAAGGACGGTCCCCGCCCCGGAGGCCGGCGGGCTTGGAGGCGCATGCCGAACCCCGTGCCGTCGTTTGCGCCATGTCCGGTCGGGTGATCCTGGCCTGGGCCGTGGCCGGGGAGCCGTGGCCGGACGGGCGCATGGCCGCCGCGCTTGGCCGGCTGCCCGCCGCCATGGGCCTGGAACTGGCGCGTCCGCGCGATCCGATGGAGCGCCAGACCCGGGTCCTCGGACGGTTGCTCGTCCGGCTGGCCCTTTCGGCCCTGGGCCTGCCCCGGGCCGACCTGGCGGGGTGGAGCCTGGACCGGTTCGGGCGGCCGTTCCTGCCGGGCTGCGCGGCGGATTGCAGCGTGAGCCACTCCGGCGGGCTCGCCGCGGCGGCGGTGTGCCTGGGGGGGCGGGTGGGCGTGGACGTGGAGGCCCTGGCCCCGCTGCCGGCCGAGGCCCTGGACGCGGCCTTCGGTCCCGGGGAAATGGCCGATATCCGCTCGGCCAGGGACCCGACCCGGCGGGCCCTGGAAATCTGGACGGCCAAGGAGGCGGCGCTCAAGGCCGACGGCCGGGGGCTTTCCCTGGACCCGGCCCGCGTCGACGCCCGGGGGGAGGGCATCCGCCTGGACGGGCGAACCTGGAGCGTCTCCCGCCCCGAACTGGCCCCGGACTGGCTGTGCGCCCTGGCCACGGACCGGCCGGCTCCCGTGGTGGACATCGTGCACGCGGACCTCGCCGCCCTGCTTGGCCAGTGACTTCCGGTCGATGCGGGGCAAAGCGCATGTCCCGCGCGCCTATGGAACGCGTGCGGAACGGCTCGCGCCTCCGCGTGATCGGCGGTCCGCCTCGGCCGTCGCGGGAAAGGGGCCGGCCCCGAGCCGCCCGATCCCGCCGACGCGCGAAGCGGCATCGCCGCCAAGCCGCGCCGGGTACGCCGGAGGCGTCGGTTCCAGAGCCTTTCCTTTACCTCGAAGGCGATCTCTTCTACCTTCACGCTACGGTCCCCGGGCTTTGCGGGACGCGAAACGAAGCCGGCTGGAAACGGAGGTCCCATGGCCATGATGCGACGCCTTCCCCTCTTGGCGCTGCTGGCGGTCCTGTGCATCGCCCCCCAGGCCGCGTCGCCGGACGCCATGGCGGCCGGTCCCGCACCGGATGCGGTCGTGCCCCTGCCCGAGTCCTTGCCCGGCGGATTCGCGCCGCCTCCCGCCCGACAGGCGGGCCCTCCCGCCGCCATGACCGAGGCCAAGGCCTCCCTGGCCACGGCCAAAAACGCCCCGGCCGTGCTCAAGATGCTCAAGCTCAAGCTCTCCGAGGACCAGAAACGCTTCCTGGACGAGAACAGGTTCCTGCTCGTGCCCAAACGGTCCACGGCCTACGCCGGCAGGTACGATTTCGACAATTGCGCCTTTCAGGAAAGCTTCGACGAGATGCTCGGCATGTTCGACCAGGTGTGCGGGGAAAGCTCCATCATGCTGCGCCGGCCGGAGAACGCCCGGTTCGTGGGGCCGGACATCGTGCTGCACGCCATGGCGAAGTATTTCGAAAACGCCCTGGAGCACCTGGAAAAAACGGAACTCTTGCCTCTTTTGACCCGGTTCGTGGCCGAACTGCGCGCCCAGGCCCTGGCCCAGGCCAAGGCCTCCGACGGTCCCCTGGCCGGCCATCTGGAAACCGTGGCCGCCCAGCTCACCGTGCCGCTGGTGCTGCTGGAAACCGTCAAGCCCGCCAAGGCCCAGGCCACGGGCGCTCCTCCCCGGGGCGGCGACGCGCCGGACGCGGCCGATGCCCTCGATGCCGCCCTGACCCGCCTGGCAGGTCTCAAAAAGGATTTCCCGCCCCAGACCGCCGCCAGGCTGGAGGCGGAACTGCGGCTGGTCCACGGGGCCAAGGCCGTGGAGACGTCGCCCCTGTTCGGCGGCTACGATCCGACGCGCAAGACCGATTACACCCAGTACCGCCCCCGGGGGCATTACGCCAAGAACTCCAGGCTTCGCGGCTATTTCCGGGCCATGATGTACCTTGGCCGCAACGGCTGGCCCCTGGCCGCGCCGGACGGGATGACCGACGCCCTCCTGGTCGCGCGCCTCCTGGCCGCGCCGGGAAGCGACGGCCAGCCCCTGGCCGCCTCCTGGCGTCGGCTCATGGACGTGACCGGATTCTTCGCCGGCCTGCCCGACGATACCGATTACGCCGCCTTGCGCGGCTTTCTCCTGGCTGTCCTCGGACGCGACGGCCTTTCCCTGGCCGACGCCGTGGACCCGGCCGTGCTGGCCGCCCTGGGCGGCCGGCTCGACGCCCTGCCGGCCCCGCGCATCCTCTCCGACGTCCTGGTCGATCCGGCCATCGGCGAAAAGACCAAGCAGGAACTCCTGGACGCTTCCAGGAGCCTGCGGCTGTTGGGGCAGCGTTTTTCCCCGGACGCCTGGATCCTCTCCCGCCTGACCGCCGGACAGGAAAACGCCGGCCTGCGCCTGCCGTCCATGCCCACGGGGCTCTTCGTACCGGCCGCCCTGGGCAATGCCGCGGCCCGGGCGGCCTTGCCCCAGTTCCTGGCCGGTCCGGGCCAGGGCTTTTCCCAGGCCGAAGTGGCGGCCTTCATGGGCCGGCTGGACGCCACGGCCAAATCCCTGGCGGCTCTCGGCGACGCCGACTGGTACGGCAGCCTGGCCGGAGCCTGGCTGCACGTGCTGGCCACCCTCAAGACGGGCTACGGCCAGGGCTGGCCGGCCTACATGCAAAGCGGAAAATTCCCCGCCAAGCGCCTTGAATCCTTCATGGGCTCCTTCACCGAGCTCAAGCACGCCACGGTGCTCTACGCCAAGCAGAACCTCGCCGAGGCGGGCGACGGCGAGGAGGAGGGCAAGCCGCCGCCCGCGCCCAAGGGCTTCGTGGAACCCGATCCGGCCTTCTGGTCCGCCATGCTGCGGCTGGTGGACACGGCCGTGGCCGGTTTCACGCGCTACGGGCTGCTCCCCGACGAGGTGGAGGAATACGGACGCCTGGCCATGTTCCGCAGGGACATCGCCTTTTACGCCGACCTGGCCGGCAAGGAGCTGGCCAACAAGGCCATATCGGCCGACGACTACGAACGGTTGCGCGTCACCGGCCTGTCCTACGTGAACAGGCCCTTCGAGGACGTCATCCTCGAACCGGACCAGTGCAAGAGCGCCCTGACCGCCGACATCCACACCGACGCCGTCGCCGGCCAGGTGCTCTACGAGGCCACGGCCGAGCCCTACGTCATGCTGGTGCTGGTGGGCAACGAGCAGAGCCCTCGGCTGACCGTGGGCACGGCCTTCAACCAGTACGAATTCACCCGCCCCCTGGCCGCCGGCCGTCTCACGGACGCGGCCTGGCAGGCCGGCGTGTACGCCAGGCCGCCCAAGCTCCCCGTGAAAAACGGCTGGTACAAGGACCTGCTGGCGCAATGAGGCGGGAAGGGGCCGGGGAGAAGGCGGGCGGAGGGAGGCTCTGCCTGGCCCTTTGTTGCCTGTGGTGGCTGCTCGCGGCCACGGACGCGGCCCACGGGGCCGAGCCCTTCGCGGCCCTGTATCCCGATCCGCGGCTCTTCGAGGCGGCCCTGGCCGGGCCGGCCCCAGCGGCCGTGCCCTGGCGCGTCACCGGCCTGACCGTGCCCCATCACCTGCTGGCCGCCGATATGCTCGCCGAGGCCTTTTCCCGGTTGGCGGGGCAAGGCTACCGTCGGATCATCGTCCTTTGCCCGGACCACTACAGCCGCAGCCGCGTCCCCTTTGCCGTGGCGGACCGGGATTTCGAGACCTGCCTGGGCCCGGTGGCCGTGGACGGGGAAGCGGTGGCGCGCCTGCGCGCCTGTCCCCTCGTCGCGCCGTCCGGCCTTTTCGCCCGGGAGCATGGCATCCAGGCCCTGACGCCTTTCCTGGCCCGGTTTTTTCCCGGAGCCGGACTCGTGGCCGTGGCCATCGCCAAGACCGCCAAACCCGCGGACTGGGACGTCCTCGGCGCGGCCCTGGCCCCGCTCCTGGACGGGGAGACCCTGCTCGTGCAGAGCACGGATTTTTCCCATTACCTGCCGGCGGCCGAGGCCCGGCGCATGGACCAGGCGACGCTGCGCCTGCTGGCCGACCCCGATCCGGCCGGCCTGGCCGGCCTGCGCCAGCCCGGCCACGTGGACAGCCGTGGGGCGCTCTATCTCCAGCGCAAGCTGCAAAAAGAGGTCCACGGGGCCGAGCCCGTGACCGTGGCCGACCGCAACAGCCAGGACTACGCCCCGGCCCGGGCGCGGCGCACCACGAGCTACATGGTGCAGTACTACGGCCCCCGGCCGGCGGCCCTGCCCGGGCCCGGCCGGTACGTCTTCGCCGGGGACGCCTTTTTCGGCCGGCACGTGGCCCGGCTGCTGGCCCGGCCGGGAAAGCGGGAGGCGTTCGTGGCCCTGGTGCGGGAGGCGACCGGCGGCGCGCCGCTCATCCTCAACCTGGAAGGGGTGTTCGCCCGGCGCTGCCCCAAGGGAGCCGGCCGGTTCGTCCTGTGCATGCCGACCCGGGAGAGCCTCGACCTGCTGCGCGCCATGGGGGTCAAGGCGGTCGTGCTGGCCAACAACCATGCCGGCGACCTCGGCCCGGCGGCTCTCCAGCGCACGGCCCGGGCCCTGGCCCGGGCCGGCATCGCGCCCATCCTGCCCGGTCGGGTGCGGGACCTGGGGCCCTTTCGCCTGGCCGCCCTGACCGACGTGGACAACCGCGACCCGCGACGGCGCGGGGTGCTCGCTGGCAAGGCCGTGGACGCCGTGGCCCGGAGCGGACGGGGCAAGCCCCTTTTCGTCATGGTCCACTGGGGCAGGGAATTCGGCCCCGGGCCCGAGGACCGGGAGCGCCGGCTGGCCGACCGTCTGGAACGCGCCGGGGCGGAACTGCTCGTCGGCAGCCATCCCCACCGGACATGGCCGCTCACCTGCGACGCGCACGGATGCCGGGCCTGGTCCCTGGGCAATTTCCTGTTCGACCAGAGCCGTCCCGACGCCGACGGCGGCTTGCTCGAGGTCCGCTTCTTCCCCCAGGGGACCTACGCCCTGCGTTCCGTGGCCTGGGGCAATCCCTACCGGCGTCTGGCCAAAGGGGACCCGGCGGCGAAAGAGGGCGCGGCCGGAAACGTCGGGGGCGAAGGGGCCGACCGGGCGACGCCGTCCGGGGAAGGGCGCGGGCGTGGAGCGGGGCGCTAGTCCACGCTCAGGATCACGTTGAAGGCCTTGAAGAAGAACCAGACTTGATCGTTGACCGCTATGGATAGATTCTCCACGGACTTGGCGGTGATGAGCGCGCACATGGGCGTGCCGCCGGAAAGCTCGCCCAGGACTTCCACGGCCACGCCGTCGCCGCGCACGCCGGTGACCCGGCCGGGGAAGTTGTTGCGGGCGCTGGTCAGGAGCTTGCGGCTGTCCTTGCCAATCAGGATCTCCGGGGGCTTGACCAGCGCCGTCACGGCCAGCCCCTCGGCCAGCCCCATCCCTTCGTAGCTTTCGGTCGTGATGACCGACACCAGTTCGAGGCCGTGTTGGGCGGTCATGGACACTTCCGTCAAAAGCGGTCCCTGGCGGACGCTGGCGACCCTGGAGAAAAAGGCGTTTCTGGCGCTGGACTGCATGACGTACCCGTCGCTCCTGGGACTGAAGGTGGGAGGAGACCGGCGTCGTCGCTCCGCCCGCGGGGGCGGCGAGGCATGCAAACAACGCCAGTCGCCTTGCTACCAAGCGATCCCGGACTTGTCATCCCGCAGGCGGCGCGCCTTGCCGGAGGGGCAGCGAAAGACACCCGCGAAGCCGGCTCTAGAGTCGCAACGTGGCGGCCAGCCGGGGCGGGCGCAGGAGCAGGTCCAAGGCGGCCAGGATGTCGCGGCAGACCACCCGCGAGGCGAGAAGCGCCGCCGTGGCCAGGCCCTCCTCGCCGAGCACCGCGATGCCGAGGGCCGCCTCGGCCAGCATGAGCCGGTCGTTAGCCCCGTTGCCGACGGCCGCGGTGAAATTTGCGCCAAGGGTCCGCACGTAGTCGCGCTTGGCCAGGTCCTGGGCGTCCGGGCCGATGACCGCGACCCGGCAGGGCTGGCCGCGCAATGCCTCCCGCGCCGTGCCCAGGGTGTCGGCCGTGACCACGTGCAGGGCCAGCCCGAGCGGCGGCGCGGCCAGGGCGCGAAGCCGCTCGGCCACGCCCGGCAAAAGCGTGCCGTCCGCAGCCAGGGTGCCGTTGTAGTCCAGGACCAGATGCCGGGCCTCGATGGGCTCCTGCCCGGGAATGGTGAAAAGCGCCATGTGCCGTCCTGAGGGAGTGCCCGCCGGGAGCGGCGGGGTCAGCGGCCCGCCTCGAAGGCGTCGCGGGCGGCCGCGGCCGTGTCGGGAAAATCCGAAAACACGCCGTCCACGCCCAGGGCGAAAAATTGAGCGTATTCCCTGGCCGGGTCGCCGGCATAGTCCGGGGCCAGGAAGCGGGGTTCGTCGCGGAAGGTGTAGGGGTGCACGAGCAGGCCCACAGCGTGGGCGTCGGCCACGAGGGTCGTGGCCGTCCCCAGGCTCCCGTCCGGGTTTTGGGGCACGATCAGGCGCTTGTAGGGCCCTATGCCCCGGGCGAAGCCGGCGATGGCGGCAAGCGCGGCCGGGGTCGCCAGGTCGCCGTAGGTGCGCGGGTCGCCGGCCAGAACCAGGTCGTAGGGCCGCTTGTCCGGCGACTCGTAGAGCAGGATCAGGGGAACCCTGGTCATCCCGCGCAGTTCCTGAAGGCTTCCCGGTTCGAAGGATTGTATGAAGACAGGTGCGTCGGCCGCGTCGTAGCCGTTTTGGCGCAGCACGGCCGCCAGGCGGGGTTCCAGGGCCAGGCCGATGGAGCGGAAGTAGGATGGGTGCTTGGTCTCGGGATAAAGCCCCACGACCCGGCCCGTCTCCTTTTCCTTGGCCCTGGCCAGGGCGACGATCTCCTCGAAGGTGGGCACGGCGTAGAGCCCGTCGTGGCCGTGGCCCCGAAAGGGCAGGCGCTCCCTGGCCCGCAGGGTCCTGATCTCGGCCAGGCTGAAGTCCTCGGTGAAGTAGCCCGTGACGGGAACGCCGTCGACGACCTTGGTCGTCTTGCGATCGGGGAACTTGTCGGCCACGTCCGTGGTGTCGGAAATCTCGTTTTCATGGCGGGCGACGAGCACGCCGTCGCGCGTCGCCACGAGGTCGGGCTCGATGAAGTCCGCGCCCAGGTCCACGGCCAGGGCGTAGGAGGCGAGGGTGTGCTCGGGCAGATGGCCGCAGGCGCCGCGATGGCCGATGACGATGGGGCGAGGCGTGGGAGATTGGGCCATGGCGGGCGCTCCCTGGGCGAGGGCGGCGCAGAGCGCCGCGAGAAGGGCAAGGGCGAGGCGGGGAAGCGATGCGCGCACGGAATGTCGCCTCCTTGGCGCGCCGTGGCGTCCCCTGGGCGAGCGGGCGCGCGGAAAAAGGGACGCCGCCCCGGTCGGAGGCGGCGTCCCGCGCGATGTGCTATTCGGCCTGGCTCTCGGCGGCCGGCATCTCGACGATCTCGGCCGCTTCCGGGGTTTCCTCCGGAGTGATGTGGTCGCGCCAGTAGATCAGGCGCTGGCAGTTGGGGCAGCTCAGGATCTGGACGCCCTTTTGCAGTTCGATGAACGACTGGGGCGGGATGGAGATGTGGCAGCCCGAGCAGATGCCGGCGTCCACGGGCACGATGACCGGGTTTTTGAGCCGTGAGCGGATGAATTCGTAGCGCTGGAGGATGGGCTTGGGCACGGCGGTGCCGGCCTCGGCGCGGCGGGCGTCGAGCTCGGCCAGCCGGGCCTTGGCCTCGGCGATGCGCTCGTCCAGGCTCTGGCGGGCGACGGCCAGTTCGGCGTCGAGTTCCGTGCCCTGCTCATCGATGGACTTGAGCTCCTGGTTCTGGCGGGTGAGTTCGTCGGCCACGGTGATCTTCTCTTCCTCGCGGCCGCGATTCTGCTTTTCCAGGTTGTCCATCTCACGCATCATGGCGTGATATTCCTTGGTGTTGCCGACCTGCATCATCTTGCTCTTGCTCTTCTTGAGCCGCATGGAGTCGGTCTCGATCTCCGTCTCCAGGCGCTTTTGCTGGTCGGTCAGGTACTTGAGCTTGTCGCGAATGATTTCCGCGCTCTCGTCGATCTCGTGGCGGCGCTTTTCGAGCTCGCTGATGCGCTGGGGAGCCCGTTTGAGTTCGTCCTGGAGGACGACGATCTCGTCGTCCACCTTCTGCAAGACCACCAGTTGCTCGATTTGTTTCAAATACATGGGGTTCTCCGCGTTGTTATTCGGTTCCGCGGGCGGCAGGTCCCTGCGGAACATACGCCGAAAACGGGTCGTTTCCGGGGAAAAAGCGCACGGTTGGGCTGTCCTGACCCATGGACTCGGCCAGGGATGCGGCGAAACGGCGCATCATGACCTCCTCCAGGCTGAAGTGGCCCACGTCGAGGATGCACCGGCCCGGCGGCACGGCCTGGGCCTGGTGGTACTTGAGGTCGCCGGTGAGGAACACGTCCGCGCCGGCGGCGAAGGCGCGCCCGGCCATGTCCGCGCCGGAGCCGGGGCAGTAGGCCAGGCTGGACACGGTCTCGGGCTCCTCGCCGGCCAGGGTGAAGAAGCCGCGCGGCAACAGCGCGGCCAGCCGGCCGAGGAACGCGCCGAAGGGCAGGGGGGCGGGCAGGCGGCCCACCAGGCCGTAGCCATAGGCGTCGGCGGGCGCGGCCAGCTCGGTCAGGGAAAAAAGGGACGCCCCGGGGCAGGCCGCGGCCACGGCGGCCAGGACCCGGGATTTGCGGCGCGGCGCGAAGACCGCTTCCACGAGTTCCGACCCCGGCGGGGCCAGGGTCACGCCTGGCAGGGCGGCCAGGGCGTCGCGCAGGGCGTCGGGCGCGTCGGGCGCGAAGCGCGCGGCCAGGTGGCGCTCCTCGCCGGCCGGCTCCAGCACGCGCCGGTCGGAAAGTTCCAGCGCCTCGGCCAGCCAGGCCGGCGGCCCGCCCACGGCCGTGTCCAGGGAGGTGTGGGCGGCGTAGAGCCAGGCGCCGCGCGACAGGACCATGGCCAGGATGCGATGGAGGTCGTCCACCCGGTCGGGCAGGCGCGGAGAAAGGGTCAGAGGATGGTGGACGAGCAGGAACTGCGCCCCCCAGGCCAGGGCTTCGGACACGAAGGACGGGGTGGGGTCCAGGGCCACGGCCAGCTTGTCGCAGGCTTCCCGCGTGCCGGCGATCTGCACGCCGCTGCGGTCCCAGGAGGCTGCCCGGCCGGGAACGGCCGTTTCCTCGATTGCGGCGACAAGTTCTGTTACGCGCATGACGCCGCGGGAAAAGCGCTTGAAGCGGCCGCCGGGGCCAGCCGCGTCGCGGTCCGGGCCGCGACGGCCGTGTCTGCTTGGGGGAGGGTCTGGGTGGCCATGTATCCTTCGTGGTGGGCCTACCAGGATTCGAACCTGGGACCTGCCGGTTATGAGCCGGTGGCTCTACCAACTGAGCTATAGGCCCATGCCGTGTTCGCGAACTTGTTTTTATAAGCCGCGCCGGCGACGGCTGTCAAGGGGACGGCCGCCGCCGGACGACTGCCGCGCCAGGCGGCCGCGCCGGCGCGTTCGAAGCCCTGCGGGGCCGAGGGCTCGTCCCGGCCGGGACGCCGGGGCGCGCGTCACGACCCCTTGACGTGGGCGATGGCCGCCCGGCCGGCCTTGGCCCCCTCGCCCACGGCCACGCTGATCTGCATGAAACGCCCCACGCAGTCCCCGGCCGCGAACACCCCGGGCACGTTGGTCTTCTGCTCGCTGTCCGCCTCGATGAAGGCTCCGCGCGTGGTCACGCCGAGGGTCTTGGCGAAGTCCAGGGCCGAGGCCTGGCCCATGGCCACGAAAAGCCCGTCCGCCGCCAGCCGCGTGCCGTCCTCCAGCACGGCCTCGGTCATGGCCGGCTCGCCGGCGAGGCTGGCGATCCTGGCGGTCGAGACCGGGATGCCGGCCGCTTCGAGCTTGGCGGCGAAGCCGTCGCCCATGGCCGGCTCCTTGCCCTGGGTGTACACGGCGACGTCCCGGGTGAAGTTGGTCAGCTCCAGCGCCTGGTTGGCGGCGTAGTTGCCCTCGCCCACCACCAGCACCTTGCGGCCCCGGAAGAAGAAGCCGTCGCAGCTGACGCAGTAGGACACGCCCTTGCCCTCGTAGTCGGCGATGTTGCTGATGCCCGGCCGCACCCGGGCCACGCCAGCGGCGATGACCACGGCCTTGGCCTCGTATTCGTCCTGGTCCGTGACCACGTGGAAGGAGCCGTCCTCGTTTATGTGCATGGCCAGGGCCCGCTGGCAGACGAGGCGCGCGCCGAAGCGTTCGGCCTGGCGCATGCCCCGGTCGATGAGCTCCCGGCCGGAAACGGTCTCCGGAAAGCCGAAGTAGTTGTCGATGTCGTAGTCGCCGGCGATCTTGGGCTCGCAGCCGGCGACGATGGTGTCCATGCCCGCCCGGGCCGTGTAGATGGCGGCCGAGAGCCCGGCCGGGCCCGCGCCGATGATCAGGCATTGCGTATGTTGCATGTGCGTCCTCCGGATGGGAACGGACCGGAAGCGGTCCGGTGCGGGTTTGGTCCTCGTGCCCGGGCCACGGCGTTGTCTTCATGCCTGGGCTGGGCTAGAACAATAAGACAGTTTCCGCGACGCGGGAAGAGGAGTGCGCGACATGGAGCGTGGAGATGGGCCCCAGGCCGCCAGCGAGGCGCTTTTCCGCATGGCCTTCGAAGGAGCCAACGAGGGGCTTTGCATCGTGGACGTCGAGGGACGCTTCACGCGGGTCAACGAGGCGCTGTGCCGCTTTTTCGGGCTCGCCTCCGAGCGGCTGCTGGCCATGGGCATAAGCGATCTGGCCCATCCCGAGGACCGGGATGTGACCCCTCGCTACATCGCTTTGGCCCTGGCCGGCCGGCGCGAGCATTTCCGGTTCGAGAAGCGCTTTCTCGACGCCGCGGGCAAGCCTCTCTGGGGCCGGGTGTCGGCCCGCCTGGTCCGGGACGGCCAGGGCCGGCCCGTCCATTTCATCGCCCATGTCCTGGACGTGACCGGCTCCCGGCGCGCCGCCGAGGAGCGCGCCCTGCACACCCGGACCCTCGAGGCCCTGCTGCGTCTCGGCCGCCGGCGCGAGGCCTCCCTGCCCGAACTGGCGGACGAGGTGATGACCATGGCCGTCTCCCTGACCGGCAGCCGGGCAGGACTGTGCGCGGTCTTCAATCCCAACCGCCAGGGCATGGACTTGCTGGCCGCCGATCCGGAGGCCCTGGCCGCCTTTGGCCTGCCCCGGGACGTCGCCTCCTTTCATTTGTCATCCCTGGGCATCGACAGCGACGACTGGCCGTCGCTTCTGGCCGTGGTCGGCAACATGGCCGGCTCCGTGGACGGCGACGCTTCGGTGGCGTCGCCGCGGCGGCATCTGGTCGCGCCGATGTCCGACGGCGCTTCCACCAGGCTCGTGCTGGCCGTGGTGGACAAGGCCGAACCCTACGTCGACGCGGACGTGGGCCGGCTGAGCCTGCTTGGCGAAGGCGTGATCGCCCACATCAACAACCACCGCCGGGAGCGCGACCTGGAGCGGGCCCGCAGCCAGGCCGAGACGGCCAACCGGGCCAAGAGCGGCTTTCTGGCCAACATGAGCCACGAGATCCGCACACCCCTTTCGGGCATCATCGGGCTCACCCAGATGACGCTCGGCATGTCCCCCCGGCCGGAAGTGCGAGAGAACCTGGAGATGATCCTGGACTCCTCGCGGTCGCTGCTCGGCATCGTCAACGACATCCTGGACTTCTCCAAGATCGAGGCCGGCAAGATGGAGTTCTCGCCGGTGGATTTCGATCTGCGCGAGACGCTCGACCGCACCATGAAGCCGTTCCACTTCTCGGCCCGGCAGAAGGGGCTCAAGCTCTCCCTGCGCATCGACCCGCAGTTGCCCGAGACGCTGCACGGCGACCCGGACCGCATCATGCAAGTGGTGCGCAACCTCGTCGGCAACGCGTTGAAGTTCACCGACAAGGGCGAGGTGGCCGTGTCCTTCCGCCTGGACCGGCCCGGCGATCCCATGCGCGTGGCCTGCGCCGTGCGCGACACCGGCATCGGCATCCCCCCCGAGCGCATGCCCGACCTTTTCCAGGTCTTTTCCCAGATCGAGCAGTCCCGGTCCAAGCTCTACGGCGGCACGGGCCTGGGCCTGGCCATCAGTCGCCGGCTGGCGGAGATGATGGGCGGGACCATCGGCGTGGAGAGTTCGCCGGGCAAGGGCAGCGTCTTTGCCTTCACCGTCTCCCTGCGCCCGGCCCAGGAGGCCCGGCGGGAACCGGTCGACCGGGAGGCGGCCGCTCCGGTCGGCGGCTTCGCCGGCCTCAAGGTGCTCCTGGCCGAGGACAACCAGGTCAACAGACTCTTCCTGCGGCATTTTCTGGTGGAGGCCGGCTGCGAGGTGCGCATCGCCGGCTCCGGCGGCGAGGCGTTGGCGCATCTGGGCGAAAGTCCCGCCGACGTGGTGCTCATGGACATCCAGATGCCGGAGATGGACGGGACCGAGGCCACCCGGCGCATCCGGGCCGGCGAGGCCGGGGAGGCCGTGCGCAAGGTGCCCATCGTGGCCCTGACCGCCTACAGCATGAAGGGGGACCGCGAGCGGTTCCTGTCCGTGGGGCTCGACGACTACGTGTCCAAGCCGGTGGACGTGGAGGAGCTCTTTGCGGCCATGCGCCGGGTGCTCTCGCGCGCGGCCGCAGGCAGCCGGACGCAGGGCGATGTCCGACGGGAGCCCATGGATATGGGGTATTATGAGCAGCGCGGCAAGCGCGAGTTCGCCTTGGAGATCAGCCGGCTGTTCCTCGAAGAGAGTCCGGCCGTGGCGGCTTCCCTGGCCGCGGCCGTGGACGGGGAGGTTTGGCCGGCGGCGGCCGACCAGGCCCACAGCCTGCTCGGCATGGCCGTGCCCCTTCGCGCCCGCGGGCTGGCCGAGGACGCGCGCCGGCTCCAGGGAGCCGCCCTGGCCGGAGACGCCGACGCCGTGCGCGAGATCGCCACGGTCGTGCTGGCCGACCTCGACGACGTGCAGCGGGCCATTCGCGACATGCTCGACGCGACGGAGCCGACCAAATGAGGCATTTTCAGGATAGACCGGCCTAGCCGGCCACATCCAGGCAGAAGGCCGCGCCGCCGTCGCCGCCGCCGACGAGCCGCCGGCCGTCGGCCGACCAGGCCAGGCAGGCGACGCGCCGGTTTTCCAGCACGAGCAGGGGGGCGGCCGCCTTGCGCTCGGGCATTCCCAGAAAGACCACGCCGCCGTCGAAGCCGCCGGCCACCAGCGGCAGGGCCGGATGGGCGGCCACGGCCCCGAGCAGGCCGTGCTCGAACGCGCCGAAGACCAGCGCCTCGCGCCCGGCCGGATCGACCGAGGCGTCCACGGGCCAGCCGACGAACGCCTGCTCGCCGCCGGTCCACAGCGTGTTCCCGTCCTGGGAGAACGACAGGCAGCGCACCTTGGCCGGATACCCCTCCAGCAGATAGCCGGCGGCCTGCTCCAGGTCGTAGACGCGCACGCTCTTGTCCTGGGTGGCGCAGGCCATCTTCCCGCCGTCGGGCGAAAAGGCCAGGGTCAGGTTGGAGCCCGGACCGTCGAAGGTGTTGCCCGGCGCGCCGGGGCGCGGCGGGGCGTAGACCGTGACCCCGTCGTAGTGGGCGGCGGCCAGGGCGCGCCCGTCCGGGCTGGTGGCCAGGCCGCCGATCGTTGCCGGCAGTTCGGGCAGCACGGACGGCGTGAGGCTCTCCCCGTCGAAAAGGACCACGGATTTGCCGCGCGCGACGGCCAGCACCGCGCCGTCGCGACTGGCCGCCGCGTGCTCGATCCACTGCCCGGGAAAGCTGGCCAGTTCCAGGCTTTCGCCGTCCGGGCGGGTGAGCACGGCCTTGCCGTCGTCGCCGCCGGTGAGAAAGCCCTGGGGCGAGGCGGCCAGGCACAGGGCCGCGCCGGCATGGACCGAGGCGCGGGTCGTCCCGCCCGAAGCGACGTCGAACAGGGCCAGCGTGCCGTCGCCCAGGGCGAAGGCGGCCGTGCCCCCGTCCGGGCTCAGGGCGCAGGCGCTGACGTAGGCGCCCAAGGTGGCGGTGAAAAGCCCCGGAAGTTGGGCGTCCGGCGAAAAGTTCATGCGTTCCCTTCCTTGGCCGCGCAGGCGGCGAGTCCTTTTTCGAGGGCCTGGCGGTCGAGGCCCCGGCCGATGAACACGGCCCGCCCGGCGCGCGCCTCGTCGGGCGCAAACGGCGCGCCCCAGGCGGTTTCGAGGTACATGTGCACGCCCTGGAAGATGAAGCGCTGGGTCGTGCCGGCCACGGCCATGATGCCCTTGCAGCGGTAGATGTCCTGGCCCCGTTCGCGCAGAAGGCGCGAGAGGAATTCGCCGAGCTTTTCCGGGTCCAGCGGCGCGTCGAGGACGAGGCTCACGCTCTGGATGCCGTGGTCGTGCTCGTGGGCGTGGCCGGACGGGCCGGCCAGGGCGGGGTGGCCGAAAAGCAGCCGGCCGAGGTCGAAGGCCTTGCGGTCGAGCAGCTTGCCGATGGGCACGTCGCAACGCACGGCGCGCACGATCTCGGCCGTGTCGTTGAGGCGGCGTATGGTGGCTTCGATGCCGGCCAGGACGTCGGCGTCCACGAGGTCGGTCTTGTTGAGGACGACCAGGTCGGCGTAGACGGCCTGTTCCAGGGCCTGCCGGTTTTCCGTCGCGTGGCGGGGGAAGTGGACAGCGTCCACCACCGTGGTCACCGAGTCCAGGGCGAAGGCCTCGCCGGTGTCCTCGTCCATGGCGAAGGTCTGGATGATGGCCGCCGGATCGGCCAGGCCGGTGGTCTCGAGCAGCACGCCGTCGAAGGCCCCCAGGCGCCTGGCCAGGCCGCCGAGCACGCGGATGAGGTCACCGCGCACCGAGCAGCAGACGCAGCCGTTGTTCATGAGGTGGATCTCCTCGTCCGAGGAGACGATCAGCTCGTTGTCGATGCCGATTTCGCCGAACTCGTTGACGATGACGGCGAACCTGCGGCCGTGGTTCTCGGACAGGACGCGGTTGAGCAGGGTGGTCTTGCCGGCGCCGAGAAAGCCGGTCAGGACGGTGACGGGAATGGACGGCATGGGAAACCCCCGAGGTCGAAGTCGGCCCCGGGGGTACCATCAAACCGGGCAAAGGGCCAGGGGAGGCTATTGCCTGGGGGCGAAGGCTTCCTCGAAATCGATCCACTCCCGGCCGCGTTCCAGGGCGCGCTCCTCGCTGTTGCCGGCCGTGCCCAGATGGGACACATGGCCCGACGGGTCGCGGATCTCGGCGCTGAAGGAGGCGCAGTAATCGCCCCCGGGGGTGAGTTCGATATGATAGCCCTTGTAGGTGCTGGTCAGACGTTGCATGGCGTCCTCCTGCGTGTCGTACGCCAAGGCTCTCTCTCCTCTTTTGAGAGGAATAATCATTATCTCTTGGCAGGCAACCGGGCATGAAGGGACCGGCCGGGGCCGCTTTTCGGCGTATTGTCAAAATTGGGAAAAAGAGCGCCGCCCCGTGGAGAGGTGGGGCGGCGCCTGATCCACGTCGGGAGAGGGGTGCCGGCGCGGACCAAATGCGGTGAAGCCGGGGCGCGACCGGCGGCCGGTCCCCGGCTGACGGTCGTGGCTACTCTTCCACCTTGCCGATGGTGGTCACGCAGCCGATCTTGTCCCAGGCGTAGTAGGTGTTGCGGGTCTCCTCGCCGACCTTGACGGTGACGCGCACGAACTCGTCGCCGAGAAACAGGGTGGCCCCTTCGAAGACGGTTCCGTCGTTGACCTGTATTTTCACACCTTTGCGCAGTTTGCGCGAGAGGGTGCCATGAACCGGGGACGAGGCGTATTCAAAGACTTTCTCCAGGGTCTGCTTTTCCATGCTGGCTCCTCTTTCACAAAATGAGTAAAATTCGACACCGGTACCACTTAACGCTTCTGGGGCAAAAATCAACGACAAAAGTCACGGCGTGGGGAGATGAAATTGTTGTAATAAAGTGAATCAATTATTTCAATATGTTATATGGGTACTTCGTGCCGCCGGAAACAGCGGCGAAGCGTGACCCAGGGGCCTCGCGCGCAGGGTATGTCGGCTGCCCAAACAGGCCAATTGTGTAAAGAAGCTCGAAGCCGCGACGGCGGGGGAAGGTCAGGTCTCGGACGTGCCCGGGGGCGCGCCCAGGGCGGCGGCCAGGGCCCGGAAGAAGGGCTCGCGGGCTTGCCGTTCGCGCCAGGGCGTGTGGCCGCAGCGCGGCAGCACGAGGCGGCGCAGCCCCGGCAGGCCGGACAGGGGCTCGCACACCCCGGCCACGGGATGGGGGTCGTGGTCGCCGTGCACGATGAAGACGGGGCAGCGCAGGGAGCAGGCCCGGCGCAGGAGTTCGCCGCTGCGGCGCAGGGCGGCCGCCTCGGGCCAGACGGCGGCGAAGATCGCGGCCTGGGCGCGCGGGGGCGGCGCGGCGTCCGCGTCCTCGTCGTCCGGGGGCAGGGGGTCGTAGGCGTCCGCCCGGGCGAAGAGCGCGCCGAGTCGGGCCAGGTGGGCGTCGTCCAGGGCGTCGGCCCGGGCCAGCAGGTCTTGGGCTTCCCGGCGTTCTCCGGCAGAAAGGCGGTTCAGGCGGGTTTGCGCCATGCCTGCGGCGTAGCGTTCTTCGAAGGGGCCGCTTCCGACCAGCACCAGCCTGTCCACCAGATCGGGATGGCGCGCCGCGGCAAGCACGGCCAGCCAGGCCCCCCAGGAGTGCCCCACGCAGGCGACCGGCGGGGAAGCGTCGCGGCGCAGGCACTCGGCCAGCTCCGCGATCTGGCCTTCCACCGAAAGGGCGGTCTGCAGCGGCTCCAGCACGCCGCCGCGCCTTGAGAGGACCCGGGCCACGGGAGCCATCTCGCCGGCGGCCCCGGGGCCGCCGTGCACGACCGCGATGCGGTACGGGGGGGAGCCGTGCCGCCTGGGATTGTCCGGGCGGTCGCCCGTCATGGCCTGTCCGGTCCCGGTCCGGCGGCCGGGGCCGCCGGACCGGACGGGAGCGGGCCTTGCGCCGCGTCCCCGAAAGGCATGCGGGCGCGTTTCATGGACGCCATGCTTTCGCGGTTCGGTTTCCCGAAAAACACGAGCGTGTTTTTCGGGCTCGCAGCCTAGTCGTCCTTGCCTTCCGGGCGCATGGACAGCACCGGGGCCTTGGCGGTCTTGATGACCTTCTCGGCCACGGAGCCGAACAGGATCTTGTCGATGCCCTTGCGGCCGTGGGTGCCGAGCACGATGAGATCCGCCCCGACCTCGTCGGCCACGCTCACGATCTCCTCGGCCGCGTAGCCCGAGACCACCCGGCTCTCCACGCTCACGCCCGGGAAGTATTCCTTGATAAACGATTCCATGGTGTCCGTGGCGCCGCTGACGATGCCGGTCACGAAATCGTCGATGTAGCTGGCCTGGACGTGGAACTCCACATACTGGGTCAGCGACGGGGCCACGTACAGGGCCACGATCCGGGCGCCGCACAGCTCGGCCAGGGTTCGGGCGTAATCGGCCACCTTGGGGCTGACTTCGGAGAAATCCAGGGCGCACACGATGGTCTTGATCTGGACCATGATTAGCTCCTCGATGGGGTTGCGGGATGTGGACCCAGGCACCCTAGCACGCGCCGGCAGGAAGCGGAAGATGCTTTTTTATGGCGGCCTGTTAGCGGCCACGCAGCACGCGCTTTTGCCGGTAGCGCTCGATGGGGTCGGCGACCAGCCGGTTGAGCGCCAGGCAAAAGAGGATGGTGGCGGCCAGGGCGACCACGGGCAGGTGCTTTTTGCCGAGAAAGTACTCGGCCACCATGATGACGGTCCAGTGGGAGATGTAGATGGGGTAGGACAGCTCGCCCAGCGCCCGGTCGAAGCGCATCTTTTTGGTGAGCAGGAACAGGAACGGGATGCAGGCCATGGTGGCGGCGTAGAGGTAGAACTCCTTGCCCTTGGCCCCGGGCAGGAACTGGTAGCCGAGGATGCCGGCCAGGTAAAGCGCGGCCACGCCCCACAGCGTGCGCCGGGGGACATGGACGGCCCGCAGCCGGGCGTAGAGCCGGTAGGACAGGATGCCGCACAGGAAAAAGCCGCATTCGACCGGAAAGAAGCGCTGCTTCCAGGGGTCGAAGGGGAAGTCCTCGATGTAGACGAAGGACCGCAGCAGCAGGCTCGCGGCGACGCAGCCGGCGAGAAAGGCGTTCGAGCGACGCGTGAGCCACGGCGCGAGCAGGTAGAAGACCAGCTCCAGGGAGATGGTCCAGGCCTGCGGGATGAGCAGGAAGAACCAGGCCGGCGTGGCCCGATGCAGGGCGTCCCAGGCGAAGGACAGGGTTCCGGTGGCCGGGTCGAGGTGGGTGAAGAACAGGACGTCCTGGCCGAGGATGGTCAGGTTGGCCCCGGCCAGAAGCGCCGCCGTGCCCGGGGAGAGCGCGGGCAGCCAGGTCTGCCAGGGGCCGAGCAGCAGCGCCGTGTTAAGGCCGAACTTGAAGGCCAGGGACACGGCCAGGGAGAGCAGGAGCACCACCCAGTAGACCGGAAAGAGCCGCAGGAAGCGGTTGGTGTAGAAAAGCCGGCAGCGCCCTGGCCCGGTGTACTTCTCGGACAGGATGAGCGCCATGTAGAAGCCCGAGATGATGAAGAAGACCTTGATCGCCATGTAGGCGTCGGTGAAGACGAGGCCGAAAAGGGGGCCTGTGTGGTTGACGACCACGGTCACGGCCAGAAGGAAGCGTACAAGACCCATAACGTCATGCCTCGGCCGGGGCCGGACCGCGTGGGGCGGTCCGGCCCCGCCGCGTCAACCCTTGAGGGCCTTGGTGAGTTTTTCCTTGTCGTCGCTGAACAGCTTGTAGTTGACGGCGTCCTCCATGGCCTGGAAGCTCGCCTCGATGACGTTGTGGGACACGCCCACCGTCACCCACCGTTTCGCGTTGTCGCCGGACTCCACCAGCACCCGGACGTGGGAGGCCGTGCCGCAGCCGCCCTTGCCGCATTGCTCGTCCTCGGCCGTGCCCGAGAGCACGCGCACCTTGAAGTCGAGCAGGCGCATTTCGGCCAGGCGCGGGTAGAAGCCGCGCAGGGCCTTGCGGATGGCCTTGTCCAGGGCGTTTATGGGGCCGCGCCCGGTGGCGGCGGTGTGCTTGACCCGGCCGCCCACCTTGATCATGACCGTGGCCTCGGTCAGGGGCTCCATGCACTCGTAGGCGTTGTCGTCGAGCACCCGGTAACGGGTGACGGTGAAATAACTGCGCGCCCGGCCGAGGACGCGGTTTAAGAGCAGCTCGTAGGAGGCCTCGGCCGCGGTGTACTCGTAGCCGTGGGCCTCGCGCTCCTTGATGGTGGTCAAAAGCTCCAGCACGAAGGGGTCGTTCTTGTCGAGCTCGAAGCCGAATTCCCGGGCCTTGTAGAGGATGTTGCTCTGGCCCGAGAGGTCGGACAGCAGCACCCGGCGCTCGTTGCCCACGGCCTCGGGCGCGATGTGCTCGTAGGTCAGCGGGTTTTTCACCACGGCCGAGACGTGCACCCCGCCCTTGTGGGCGAAGGCCCCGTCGCCGACGTAGGGCTGGTTGGAGGGCGGCTGCTGGTTGACCATCTCCGAGACGAAATGGGCCGTGGCCGTCAAAAGCGCCAGCTTGCCCTCGGGCAGGCAGTCGATGCCCCGCTTGAGGGCCAGCGAGGGGATGATGGAGCACAGGTTGGCGTTGCCGCAGCGTTCGCCGTAGCCGTTTATCGTGCCCTGGACCTGCACGGCCCCGAGTTCCACGCCCTCCAGGGAGTTGGCCACGGCCACGCCCGAGTCGTTGTGGGCGTGGACGCCGAATTTCGCCCCAGGCAGGGCGGCCGTGGCCGCGGCCATGATGGCCCGGAAGTCCGAGGGCAGGGTGCCGCCGTTGGTGTCGCAAAGGACCAGCACGTCGGCCCCGGCCTCGTGGGCGCGCTTGAGCGCCGCCAGGGCGTAGTCGGGATTGGCCTTGTAGCCGTCGAAGAAATGCTCGGCGTCGAAGAAGAGTTCCCGGAAGTGCGGGCGCAGATAGGCCAGGGAATCGCCCACCAGGTCGAGGTTGCGCGGCAGGGTCGTGCCGAGCGCCTCGGTGACGTGGATATCCCAGCTCTTGCCGAAAATGGTGGCCACGGGCGCGCCGGACTCCACCAGCGCCTTGAGGTTGGGATCGGCCTCGGCCGTGCCCCGGTGGTTGTGGGTGCTGCCGAAGGCGGCGATGCTGGCGGTCTTCAAGTCGTAGTTGCGGATTTCCTCGAAGAACCGCTTGTCCGTGGGGTTCGATCCCGGCCAGCCGCCCTCGATGTAGGCCAGGCCCAGCTCGTCGAGCTTGAGCGCGATGCGCAGCTTGTCCTCGGTGTTGAGGCTGATGTCCTCGGCCTGGGTGCCGTCCCGCAGGGTGGTGTCGTAGCAAAGCACGCGTGGCATGATGTGTCCTGAAGCGCCGCCGGCCGTCCGTGGGTGCGGGGCCGGGGCCGGGTTGCCCGCGCCGGGGCCGGATGTTCCGGGCACGGCGCGGGCCAAGGTTGTCCGGGAGCTTACGTCCCGGTTAGGAGCAGGCTTTGGACGGCGCTTCGGACAGGCCGAAGGCGTCGTGGAGCGTGCGCACCGCCAGTTCGAGATACTTCTCCTCGATGAGGCAGGTGATCTTGATCTCGGAGGTGGCGATCATGAGGATGTTGATGTTCTCTTTTTTGAGCAGCGTGAACATGGTCGAGGCCACGCCCGAGTGGCTGCGCATGCCGACGCCGATGACCGAGACCTTGCAGACGTGGACGTCGTGCTGGATTTCCTCGGCCCCGATGTCCGGCTGGAGTTTTTCCAGGATGGCCAGGGTCTGGGGGAGGTTGGCCCGGGAGATGGTGAAGGTCATGTCCGTGCGGCCGTCGCGGCCGGTGTTCTGGATGATCATGTCCACCAGGATGCCGGCCTCGGCGATGGGCGAGAAGATGGCGGCGGCCACCCCGGGGCGGTCCATGACGTTTCTGACCGTGATGCGGCACTGGTCCTTGTCGTAGGCGATTCCCGAAACCAGGACGTCTTCCATATCCGTATCCTCCGAGGTGACCAGCGTGCCCGGGTCGTCGCTGAAGGTCGAGCGGACCCTGACCGGGACGTTGAATTTCTTGGCGAACTCCACCGAACGGATCTGCAGGACCTTGGCCCCCTGGCTGGAGAGCTCGAGCATCTCGTCGTAGGTGATGCGGTCGAGCTTGCGCGCGGTGCGGCACAGGTTGGGGTCGGTGGTGTAGACGCCGTTGACGTCGGTGTAGATTTCGCAGACGTCGGCTTCGAGGGCGGCGGCCAGGGCCACGCCCGTGGTGTCGGAACCGCCCCGGCCAAGCGTCGTCACGCGGCCGTGGCAGTCCACGCCCTGGAATCCGGCCACCACCAGCAGGTCGTACTCCTCGAGCATGGCCTTGATCCGGACCGCGTCGATCTCCATGATCCGAGCCCGGGTGAAATTGGAATTGGTGGTGATGGCGATCTGGTGGCCGAGCAGGGACCGGGCGCGCAGGCCCGCGTCCTTGGCCAGCATGGTGAAAAGGGCCACCGAGACCTGTTCGCCCGTGGTGACCAGGACGTCGAGTTCGGCCGGATCGGGATCGGCGGAAAATTCCCTGGCCTGGGCCAGCAGCCGGTTGGTTTCGCCGGACATGGCCGAAAGGGCCACCACCATCTTGTAGCCCAGGGCATGGGACTTCTTGACGCGGTCGAGGACCAGGCGCATGCGCTCCAGGCCCTTCACCGACGTGCCGCCGTATTTCTGCACCATTATACGCATGGCTTCCTCCAGATAAGGCGGCCGGGGCGCCTGGCCCGGCCCGCCGTCACGATCCGCAGTCCGGCAGGTCGCCCGTCCGCCGGGCGAGGGCGGCCAGGGCCAGCTGGCCCCGTTCGCCCGCGGCCGTCAACCGGCAGCGCCGGCCCGCCCCGACCGGCAGCCAGTCGATCTCCAGGCGGTCGGCGGGCATGGCCAGGGGGGGGAGATATTGGGCCCACTCCACGATCACCAGGGCATCGTCGGCCTCCCCGGACTCCAGCTGCTCCTCGACGCAGGGGTCGCCGCCCGGGATCCGGTACAGGTCCACGTGGCGGATCTCCGGCCGGGTGGGGTAGACGTTGACGATGTTGAAGCTGGGGCTGGCGACCTCGGCGTCGTCGCCGCCGGGAAGCGCCCCGGCCAATCCCCGGACCAGCGTGGTTTTGCCCGAACCGAGGCCGCCGCGCAAGAGCAGCGCGACACGCGTTCGGGGCGTGATCGCGACCGCCGCCAGGGCGCGGCCCAGGGCCAGGGTGGACGCCTCGTCCGGAAGCGTCAGGAAAAGGGGTTGGCTCGGGTCCATCGGGCCGGACTATTGCTTCTCCACGAGGGTGCCCAGGATGTCCCGCATGCCGATGATGCCGACCACCTTGCCGGCCTCGACCACGGGAACGGTGTGGAAGCCCTTGTCGGTCATGAGCGAGGCCACCTCGTCGATGCCGGTCTCCGGCGAAACCACCGTGGGGTGGCGGGTCATGGCGTGGGCGGCGGTCAGGGCCGACATCTTCTCCACCTCCCGGTCCAGGTCCTTCATGGACCCCAGGGGGATGAAGCCGTCCAGAAGGGAGAAGACCGAGGGCAGGGACAGCTTTTTCTGCTGGGCCACCAGATCGGCCTGGCACAGGATGCCGGTGAGCGCGCCGGACGCGTCCACGACCGGAACGCCGTTGTAGCCCTGGTCGAAGAGCAGCTTGGCCGCGACGCTTATTTCCGTGTCCTCGGCGATGGTGACGACGCTTGCGGTCATCACGTCCTTGGCTTTGAGCATGGTCACTCCGTGATCGCCCGGGGCAGCATGTCGGCGATTTCCGACGCCAGATTGCCCCGTCTGGGGTAGGCGGCTGCAAGGCGCGCGCCGCCGAGCCCATGCCAATACACCGCAAGGCAGGCGGCAAGCAAGAGGGTATGGGGGCCGGCCAGAAGCGCGGCGGTCAGCCCCGAAAGCACGTCTCCGGAGCCCCCTACGGCCAGGTTGGGGGCGATGACCGGAGAGACGGCCGCCGTGCCGTCCGGCGCGGCCACCACCGTGGCCGGGCCCTTGAGCACGGCCAGGCAGCCGTATTTCGCGGCCAGTTCCCGGGCGCTGCCCAGCCTGTCGGCCTCCAGCGTCGCGATGTCGCGCCCGAGCAGCCGGGAGGCTTCGCCGGGATGGGGCGTGATCACCGTTTCCGGCGGCAGCTTGGCGGCCAGCCCCGGCCGCCCGGCCAGGAAATACAGGCCGTCGGCGTCCAGCACCAGCCGGCAGGGCAGGGGGAGCAGGGCCTCGAGAAACGCCCCGGTCTCCTCGTGGCGGCCAAGGCCCGGCCCCAGGGCCACGGCGTCGGCTCCCCGGCAGAACTCCCGCACGGCCTCGGCCTCGGCCGGCGTGAAATGGCCGCCCGCGCCCATGGGCATGGTCATGACGTCCGGGAAGCCGGCCTTGAGCGCCACCTCGGCCGCGCCGGGACAGGCCACGCTCACCAGTCCCGCGCCGCTTCGAAGCGCCCCGAGCGCGGCCAGAAGCGGCGCGCCGGTCAGCCCCCGGCTGCCGCCGACCACCACCACCCGGCCGGCGCTCCCTTTGTGCAGCACCGGCGACACCGGGCCGAGCGCCTCCACGATGCGAGGCGCGATGCGAAACGCCCGGCAGGGATGGCGCTCCTTGACCACGGGCGGAATGCCGATTTCGCGCACCAGCAGCCGGCCCACGTACGGCGCGGCCTCGGCCGTGACGAGCCCGGTCTTGGCCGCCTCGAAGGCGACCGTCGCCCGCGCCCGCACGGCCACGGGCAACGGCCGGCCCGTCTCGCCGGAAAGGCCCGAGGGAATGTCCAGGGCGAAGACGTAGGCCCGGTCGGCCAGGGCGTTGACCGCCTCGACCACCCGGACGAATTCCGGCCGCAGCTCCCCGGAAAAACCCGTGCCGAGCAGGCCGTCCACGATGATGTCCGGCACGTCCCTCCAATCCACCTTGGCCAGCGGCAGCATGGGCAGCTCCAGCTTCGCCGCCAGCCTGGCGTTGTAGCCGGCCGCGCCCTTGTACCGCCCGCGCGGCCGCGCCAGCGCAATGCGCACCTTCGCGCCGCGTCCGGCCAGATGCCGGGCCAGGGCCACGGCGTCGCCGCCGTTGTTGCCCGGGCCGGCCAGCAGCAGGACGGTCTTGTCGCGGACGTCGCCGATCTCGCCAAGCAGCGCATGCATGGCCTCGCGGCTGGCGTTCTCCATCAGGGCAAGAAACGACATGCCGCACTCGGCCACGCTGGCCGCGTCCCAGGCGGCGATTTCGGCGGGCGTGGGAAGGGGGGCGAAGAAGCGGGAATGGGGTGGAAAATGGGTGGACATGGGAAAATGCCTCCGGCGGGGGGGGGGGGGGGGGGGGGGGGGGGGGGGGGGGGGGGGGGGGGGGGGGGGGGGGGGGGGGGGGGGGGGGGGGGGGGGGGGGGGGGGGGGGGGGGGGGGGGGGGGGGGGGGGG
>JAEWCY010000171.1 GCA_023390395.1 Pseudomonadota bacterium
TGGTCATCACCGACCTCAACATGCCCAATCTCGACGGCATCGGCCTCATCAAGGGCATCCGCGCCCAGGCCGCCTACAAGTTCATCCCCATCGTCATGCTCACCACCGAATCCCAGGCCGGCAAGAAGGCCGAGGGCAAGTCCGCCGGGGCCACGGGCTGGATCGTCAAGCCCTTCACCCCGGACCAGCTCGTAGCCGTGGTCAAGAAAGTCCTGCGCTGACCGCGTCCTTCCCCTACGTTCGCCCGCCCGGCCCGGCTCTGCGCCCGGCCGGGCTTTTTCATGCCCGGACGCCGTCCCGCCTCGCCGCATCCATGCCCGCGCACGTCCCCTTCGGGGGGATACGCCTCGCCCTCCCCCGACGAATCGGCAGGGGGACGCCGGCTAGGGCGTCAGGAGCACCTTGATGTCGCAGACGTTGGTGTTGGTGGGGCCGGTCTTGAGCAGCCGGCCCACGGCCTCGAAATAATGGTAGGCGTCGTTGTCGGCCAGGTAGCGGTCCACGGAGAGCCCGAGGGCCAGGCCGCGGCGCAGGATGTCCAGGGAGGCGAACGCGCCCGTGGCGTCGGTGGGGCCGTCGGAGCCGTCGGTGGAGGCGGCCAGGAACACGGCCTCCTCGGCGTTTCGGGCGTCGCGGGCCAGCCCGGCCAGGTAGGCCAGGGCCATCTCCTGGTTGCGTCCGCCCTTGCCGTGGCCGCGAAGGGTCACGGTGGTCTCGCCGCCGGCGATGACGCAGGCCGGGCGCGGCAGCGGCACGCCGTATTCGGCGATGTCCCGGGCCATGCCGAGAAAGAGGTTGGCCATCTCACGAGCCTCGCCGGTCAGGTGGGACGTCACCACCACCGTGGCGTAGCCGAGCGCCGCCGCCTTGTCCCGGGCGGCGAGCAGGGCCTGGAAGTTGGTGCCCACGAGCACGGTGCGGGTGCGGGCGAAGACCGGGTCGCCGGGCTTGGGCGTGTCCGGGGCCCGGCCGGCGGCCACTTCCCCGAGCACGGCCAGGGCCTCGGGGGCGATGGTGTCGGCCACGCCGTGGCGGGCGAGCACGGCCAGGGCGTCGGCCCCGGTGGTGGGATCGGGCACGGTGGGCCCGCTGGCGATGACGTCGAGGTCGTCGCCGACCACGTCGGAAAGGAGCAGTCCCAGGCAGCTCGCGGGCGCGATGGCCGCGGCCAGCCGGCCGCCCTTGACCGCCGAGAGCTTTTTGCGCACGCAGTTGATCTCCTGGATGGTCGCGCCGCAGGAGAGCAGCACCCGCGTGGTCTGCTGCTTGTCGGCCAGGGTCAGCCGGCGTCCCGGGAGGTCGATGGGCGCGGCCAGGATGGCCGAGCCGCCGCCCGAGACCAGCACGATGACCAGGTCGTCCGGCCCGGCCTGGGCGGCCAGCTCCAGCACGGCCCGGGCCGCGGCCGCGCTTCGGGCGTCTGGCACGGGGTGGGCCGCCTCCAGCAGGCGCACCCGGGAGAGCTTTTCCAGGTAGCCTTCCTTGACCGCCACCACGCCCCCGGCGATGCGCTCGCCGAGCAGACGCTCGAGCCCGAGCGCCATGCGGGCCGAGGCCTTGCCCGCGCCGAGCACGAATATGCGCCGAAAGCGCGAAAGGTCGTACTCGTGGCATTCGGTTTCCGTGCTCACCCGCAACACGTCCCCGGACAGGGAAAGCACCCGGCCCATCATGGCCAGGGGATCGACCCGGTCGAGTCCCGCCCGGAAAATGGCCTCGGCATCGGCGACGGCGTCGCGCATGGCCCCTCCTTGCCCGCAAACCGCATGCGGTTCCGGCTTTTCCGGCTGTGCCAGGGCCGCCCCGCCGCGTCAAGGCCGCCCGGTCTGGCCAAAACGCGCCGGCCGGCGTATCGTTGCCCGGCCGGGCCGGAAAGCCGGCCCGGCGAAAGCCCCGCGAGGACGCCATGCCCTATCCCGAGACCGTCAACCTGGCCTTCAACCGGGCCGCCATCGCCGCCGACTACGCCTTCGGCGCCCCGGACGCGGACGTGCCGGGCGCGCCGGGATACTGGCTGGTCCTTCGCGACAACGACATCCTGCTGCGCCGGGACGCGCCGGGCGGCCGCCCCGAGCTGCCCTTCGGCCCCGACTGCCCGCCCGGCCCCCGGGCCGTGGCCCCGGTCCACATCGGCTCCTGGCGCGGCCGGCCCCTTCGCGCCCTGCGCCTGGCCCCGGAGGCGGACCTGCCGCCCGGGCTTGCGGCCGTGCCCTCGGGCTACCGCTCCACCGCTCTGGACGACGGCCTGCTCACCCTGGCCGGGCTTGGCCGGCAGGTGCTCCACTGGCGCGACCGCAGCCGCATCTGCCCGGCCTGCGGCGGCGCGCCCCGCGAGATCCCCGGCAGCTTCGGGGCCCGCTGCCCGGACTGCGCCCGGGAGTACTACCCCCGCATCCATCCGGCCGTGATCGTGCTCATCCGGCGCGGGGACGAATGCCTCTTCGTGCGCAAGCCCGGCTGGCCGGCCGGACAGTACGGCATGGTGGCCGGCTTCGTGGAGTTCGCCGAATCCTTCGAGGAGTGCGTGGTCCGGGAAGTGGCCGAGGAGACCGGACTGGCCGTGGAGGACATCCGCTACGTGGGCAGCCAGAACTGGCCCTTCCCGAGCCAGATCATGGCCGGCTTCACGGCGAACTGGGCCGGCGGCGAACTCGTGGTGGACACCACCGAGCTGGAAAGCGCGGCCTGGTTCTCGGCGCACAACCCGCCGCTTGTGCTGCCGCCGCCGACGAGCATCGCCCGCTTTATCGTCGACCGCTACGCCCCGGAGCTGGTCGCCGCCGCCCTGTCCCGAAAATAACCGCGCCGGGCAAAAGGAAATCCGTTGACAGGCCCGCCCGGGCCAAATATAGGATAAATCAAATCCGACTAATCCAAGTTGAGGGCCCGCCATGCGTCTGACCCGAGCCGGCGAATACGCCATCCGCTGCCTGCTCTACCTGTCCATGCACCGCGACCGGCCGGTGATCGGCCGCAAGGAGATCGCCGAGGCCATGGACATTCCGGCCCAGTTCCTGGGCAAGGTGGCGCAGCAGCTGGCCCGGGCGGGCATCATCGCCATCCGCCAGGGCGCCCAGGGCGGCTACGAACTCGTGGCCCGCCCGGAAGATATCACGCTTTTGTCCGTGGTCGAGGCCATGGACGGGGAAATTTTCTTGAACGACTGCATCCACCGTCCGGACACCTGCGACCGGCAGGGGTTTTGTTCGGTGCATCTGGTTTGGGAGCGGGCCCGCAGGCAGCTCCGGGACACCCTGGCCGGCACCACGCTGGCCAGGCTGGTCGAGGAGGAGTCGCAAGGGTGCGCGAAACGGTCGCCCGGACCGTGAAAATACAGGGCCGCGCAAGCGGAAATCGTCGTGGGGCTGGTGCATTTTCCCCGACGCGGTGCTAGGAAGGGGCCAAACCGGAATACGGGCGGCGAAACGCGGCCCGCGCCGGCCACGGCAGCGCCAGGGACGATGCAACAAGGGACCTTTGGACCAGACGGAGGAAAAGGAGACGGATCATGGACGTATTAATGCTTTCCCGGTTGCAGTTCGCCTTCGCCACATTCATCCACTTCATCTTCGTGCCGCTCACCCTGGGCCTGTCGCTCATCGTGGCGGTCATGGAGACGAAGTACGTGCGCACGGGCGACGAGACGTACAAACGCATGGCCAAGTTCTGGGGCAAACTGTTTCTGATCAACTTCGCCCTGGGCGTGGTGACGGGCATCACCCTGGAATTCCAGTTCGGCACCAACTGGTCGCGCTACTCGGAATTCGTCGGCGACATCTTCGGCTCGCTGCTGGCCATCGAGGCCACGGCGGCCTTCTTTCTGGAGTCGACCTTCATCGCCGTGTGGGTGTTCGGCTGGGAGAAGCTCTCGCCCAAGCTGCATGCCGTGTGCATCTGGCTGGTGGCCTTCGCCGCCAACCTGTCGGCCCTGTGGATCCTTCTGGCCAACGGCTTCATGCAGCACCCGGTGGGCTACGTCCTGCGCAACGGCCGGGCCGAACTGGGCAGTTTTCTTGAGGTCGTCACCAACCCCTACGGCTGGAACGAATTCTTCCACACCGTGACCGGCGCCTGGGCGCTGGGCGGCTTCTTCGTGGTCGGCGTGTCCTCCATCCACCTGCTGCGCAAGAGCAATGTCGACTTCTTCACCAAGTCCTTCCGCGTGGGCGCGGCCTTCGCCCTGATCTTCTCCATCGTCGTGGCCCTGGTCGGCCACCGCCAGGGCAACATCGTGGCCGAGGTCCAGCCGGCCAAGCTCGCGGCCATGGAATCCCACTGGGAAACCCAGAAGAACGCCCCCATGTACCTCCTGGCCGTGCCCGACCCGGCCAACGAGGGCAACAGCATCCAGATCGGCCGCATTCCGAGCATCCTGAGCCTCATGGCCTTCAACGACCCCTCGGCCGAGGTCAAGGGCCTCAAGGACTTCCCCAAGGAAGACCGCCCGCCCGTGACGCTCACCTTCTCCGCCTTCCGCTTGATGGTGGGCCTGGGCACCCTCATGCTGGTGCTGGCCGTGCTGGCCTTCATCGCCCGCCACCATCCGGCCGAGAGCTCGCCCAAGCTGCTCAAAGCCTTCATCTGGGCCATCCCCGTGCCCTACATCGCCCTGCAGGCCGGCTGGGCCGTGGCCGAGGTCGGCCGCCAGCCCTGGATCGTCTACGGCATCATGCGCACCAGGGACGCGGTTTCCACCCTGGCCGTCGAGCAGGTGGCCACGAGCCTCGTCGCCTTCTTCGTGGTCTACATCCTGCTCGCGGCCCTGGACATCTTCCTGCTGGCCAAATACGCCCGCAAGGATCCGGCCTAGGGCCCGCGCGACACGGGAAGCCTCTTGACGCAACAAAGCCCTTACCCGGCCCGGCCGGTTGCATAGCAAGGAGAATGGCCATGGATCTCGGAATCACCTGGTTTATCCTTTGGGGAGTGCTCTGGGCGATCTATTTCGTCCTGGACGGATTCGACTTCGGCATCGGCATCATCCGCCCGTTCTTCTCCAAAAGCGACGTCGAAACCCGCATCATGTACAACGCCATGGGCCCCTTCTGGGACGGCAACGAAGTGTGGCTCATCACCGCCGGCGGCGTGACCTTCGCCGCCTTCCCCAAGACCTACGCCGTCATGTTCTCGAGCCTGTACACCCCGCTGATGCTCCTGCTCTTCGCCCTGATCCTGCGCGGCGTCACCTTGGAGTTCCGCTCCAAGGTGGACAGCGACGCCTGGCGCAAGCTGTGGGACGCCTGCAACTTCCTGGGCAGCTTCCTGCCGGCGCTGCTTTTGGGCGTGGCCTTCGCCAACATCTTCAAGGGCGTGCCCATCGACGGCGCCGGCATCCTCCAGGGCAACCTCTTCACCCTGCTCAACCCCTACGGCCTGGCCGGCGGGCTCCTGTTCGTGGCCCTTTTCGCCCACCACGGCGCGCTGTGGCTGGCGTTCAAGTCCGAGGGCGAGATCCGCGCCCGGGCCATGGGCCTGGCCGGCAAGCTCTGGCCGGCGGTGGCCGTGCTGGTGGTGCTGTTCCTGGTCATGTCCTGGACCATGACCCAGCTTTTCACCAACTACCTGGTCCACCCGATCCTGTTCGCCATCCTGCTCGTGCCCGTGATCGGGCTGGTCCTGACCTACGTCTACCGCAAGCAGGGCCGGCCCCTGGCCTCCTGGGTCGGCTCGGCCCTGCTCATCGGCGGGGCGGCGCTTTTTGGCGTGGTCGGCATCTTCCCGGCCCTTTTGCCCTCGAGCCTCAACCCCGCCTATTCCCTGACCATCGAGAACTCGGCCTCCACGCCGTTGACCCTTTCCATCATGCTCGGCGTGGCCCTGGTCTTCGTGCCCATCGTCATCATCTACCAGGTCTGGACCCTGCACACCTTCCGCCATCCGGTGACCAAGGAAGACCTGGAATACGAGGAGGCCTACTAGTCCTTACCTCCTTTCGAAACGCCCTCCGAAGGCCGCCGGCGGTTCGCCCGCCGGCGGCCTTTTTCATGAGCGAACTCCTTGATTTCAGAAAATTAAGTTTGATATTGACAACGATTATCACAATCGATAAAGATGCCCCATTGGCTTTGACACGGGACTGTAACGCATGCCAAAAGTGGAATGGAAAACCTTCAAACCGCCATACGCAAGAGGAACATCATGAACGAATCCATGAAGAACGGGCTGTTTCTGTTGGCCGGCATCGCCGTGGGCGCGCTCGGGGCCGTGGCGCTGGGCAAGGGCAAGTTCTCCGTCCGTCCGGCCATGACCGATCTGCTGTCCCACGGCATGGACCTCAAGGAAAAGACCGCCGCCGTGATCGAGCGCGCCAAGGAGAACCTCGACGACCTCATGGCCGAGGCCAAGCACGCCAAGGAGACCCGCGAGGGCAAGGCGGCCGCCGCCGTCGCCCCCGAGGGAGAATCGGCGTAAGCCGCGAGTCCGCCCATGACCTGCTGCGCCATCGTCTCCGACGTCCCGGGCCGCCTGCGCCTGCGCTACGCCTCGGCCGCCGCCTTCGCGGCCGGGGCGTCGCCCCTGGCCGCGGCCCTGTCCGCCCTGCCCGGGGTCGCCGTTGTGGAAACCAACCCGCGCACCCGGGGCGTGCTGGTCCATTACGCCGTCGGCCCGGCTCGGGTGGCCGTCCTGGCCGTCACCCAAAACGGTTCCTCGCCCTACGCCGGCAAGACGCCGCCGCCGGCCTCCGTGTTGCGCGCGGCCAAAAAGGCCCTGGCCGAGGCCGGCCGGGCCGTGACCGCGGGACTCGCCCAGGCTCCGGCCGTGCTCGCCCAAGCCCCGGCCGTGAATGAACCCACGCCGGCCGCGACGCTCTTGCGCGAGGCCGGCATGTTCGTGCTGCGCCGCATTCTGCCCCCGGTCTTCCGGCCCATCCTCCTCCTGCGCCGGGTGTTCCCCTTCCTGCGGCGCGGCGCCGTGGCCCTGGCCCGGGGCAAGATCAACGTCGAGGTGCTCGACGCCCTGGCCATCGGCGTGTCCATCGCCCGCAAGGACTACCGGGCCGCCACCGGCATCGCCCTGCTGCTCGGCCTCGGCGAGGTGCTCGAACACTCCACCCGCAAGCGGTCCCGCGAGAGCCTGGCCGCGACCCTGACCGCCTCCTTCGACGCCGTCTGGGTGCGCCGCGACGACGAGGAGAAGCGCGTTCCCGCCGCCGAGGTCGTGCCCGGCGACCTGGCCCTGGTCGGCATGGGCAGCGCCATCCCGGTGGACGGCGTGGTGGCGGAGGGCGAGGCCATGGTCAACCAGGCCTCCATGACCGGCGAGCCCCTGCCCGCCCACAAGCGGGTGGGGCACACGGTCTTCGCCGGCACGGTGGTCGAGGAAGGCTCGCTCGTGATCCGCGTCGAAAAGGCGGCCGGCGAGACGCGCATCCAGAAGATGGTGGCCGTCATCGAGGAATCGGAGAACTACAAGGCCAAGGCCCAGGACCTGGCCGAGCGCTTCGCCGACGCCGTGGTGCCCTGGACGCTGCTCGGCGCGGCCGCGGTCTACGCCGTCACGCGAAACGCCCGCCTCGCCTCGGCCGTGCTGCTGGTGGACTTCTCCTGCGCCATCAAGCTCTCCGCCCCGCTGGCCGTGCTGGCCGCCATGCGCGAGGCCGCCTCGGGCGGCGTGCTGGTCAAGGGCGGCAAGTTCCTGGAGGCCGTGGCCTCGGCCGACGTGTGCGTCTTCGACAAGACCGGCACCCTGACCCAGGCCCGGCCCCGGGTGGCGGCCGTGGAGGCGCTCAATGGCTTCGACCGTCGCTACGTGCTCAAGCTCGCCGCCTGCCTGGAGGAGCACTTCCCCCATCCCGTGGCCCGGGCCGTGGTGCGCCAGGCCGAGGAGGAGGGCGTGGTGCATCACGAATTCCACGCCCATGTCGACTACATCCTGGCCCACGGCCTGTCCTCCAGGGTCGGCCAGGACCGGGTGCGCCTGGGCAGCCGGCATTTCATCGCCGAGGACGAGGGCCTCGACGTCGGCGAGGCCGACGCGGCCATCGAGGCGGCGGGATTCTCCGGCCTGTCCACCCTGTACCTGGCCGTGGGCGACCACGTGGCCGGCGTGCTGGCCATCGAGGACCCACTGGTGCCCGAGGCCTCGGCCGTGCTGCGCGAGCTCGCCTCGCGCGGGGTGGAGCGTCTGGTCATGCTGACCGGCGACGCGGCCGGGCCGGCCGCCATCGCCGCCCGCAGGCTCGGCATCACCGACTTCCACGCCCAGGTCCTGCCCCAGGACAAGACCCGCATCGTGCGCGAGCTGCGCGGCCAGGGCCACGTGGTGGCCATGGTCGGCGACGGCATCAACGACTCCCCGGCCCTGTCGGCGGCGAACGTCGGCATCGCCCCGCGCCACGGCGCGGACATCGCCCAGGCCGCGGCGGACATCCTCCTGGCCGAGGGCGACCTGGGCAGCCTCGTTCCCCTTCGCGACATCGCCTCGGGGCTCATGGTCCGGCTCAAGTCCAACTTCCGCACCATCTGCTGGGTCAATTCCGTCATCCTCGTGCTGGGCCTGACCGGCCGCTTCACGCCGGGCATCTCCGCCCTGGCCCACAACCTGGCCACGGTGGGCGTGGCCCTGGCCAGCCTGCGCCCCTACCTTCCCCGCCAACTCGAACACGGAGGCTCGTCCCATGATCGCCAGCCGCATTGAAGGCCGCATCCGTTTCCGCCACCCGATCCTCACGGATCCCGAAACCATCCGCGCCGTGGCCGAGCAGGTGGCCGCCCTGCCGGGCATCACCGGCGTGGAGGGCAACCCGCGCACGGGAAGCCTGCTCGTCACCCACGACGAGAGCGTCGCCTCGGACGACCTCGTGGCCATGGCCGAGGCCATGGCCGCCAAGCTGGTCCCGCAGCAGCCCGCCCTGCCCGCGCCCAAGCCGGCCCGGCCGGGGCTGCGCAAGGGCCAGCTTAGGCGCCGCACCCAGAAGATCGGCCTGGCCACCTGCATGGCCGGGGCCGTGGCCACGGGCCTGGCCGACACCAAATCCGCCCACCTGGCCTTCGGCTTGGGCCTGGCCGGCTTCGCCGCCTGGCACCTGTACATGTACCGCCGCCGGTTCCTGGCCTAAAGGGGCGATCCGCCTTGCAGCAGCCTTACGAGACGTACGTGTTCAAGACCCCATTCCTCGACGCCGGCTTTCCCGCGGCCGCGCCCTTGGCCGGGGCGCACGGGGACCACGAGGCCGCCATGGCCCTGGTCCACGAACTGGCCGCCTCCCTGGGCCGGGCCATCGACGCCAAGGACGCCCACACCCAGGCCCATTCCGAGGAGGTGGCCGAGGCGGCCAGGGTGCTGGCCCAGGGCATGGGCCTGCCCGAGCGGCTGGTCCGGGTGGTCCATGTGGCCGGTCATCTCCACGACATCGGCAAGATCGGCGTGCCCGACGCCGTGCTCGGCAAGCCCGGCCGGCTGACGCCCGAGGAATGGGAGCGCATCAAGGCCCATCCGGCCATGGGGGGCGACATCCTCGCCCCCCTGTCCTGCCTGGCGGAGCTCGGCGTGGTGGCCATGGTGCGCGCCCACCACGAGCGCTTCGACGGCCAGGGCTATCCCCTGGGTCTGGCCGGGGAGGCGATTCCGCTCGGCGCGCGCATCATCGCCGTGGCCGACAGCCTGTCGGCCATGCTGCAGACCCGGCCCTACCGGCCGGCCATGGATTTCGAGGCGGCCTGCCGTGAGATCGTCGCCTGCTCGGGAAGCCAGTTCGACCCGGCCGTGGTGGCCGCGCTGACGGCGCAAAAGGACCGGCTGCGCCGCCTGACCGGCACTTTTCGCAAGGCTGCGCCCCGGGCCTGACCGGCCAAGCCGTCGTGGCCATGACGCACAAGCTCAAGGACGGGCTCATGCAAACCGTTTCCGTTGCCGATTCCGTTTCCGACGCCCGGGACGCCCGGGACGCCGGCGGCCTCTGCGACGCCCGTCAGGCCGCCGAGGCGCGCCGGGCCCGGGCCGGGGGGCGGACCCGGGCGGGAAGATCGCCCGGCGTCACCGCGCGCATGCGCCTGGTGCTCTTCCTCGTCGTGGCCCTGCCGCCCGGGGCGGCCCTGTATCTCGTGGAAAACGGCCTGGTCGCCTCG
Source organism: Pseudomonadota bacterium (assembly GCA_023390395.1). GTDB lineage: Bacteria > Desulfobacterota > Desulfovibrionia > Desulfovibrionales > Desulfovibrionaceae > Solidesulfovibrio. The sequence goes on from JAEWCY010000171.1 coordinate 10,068, forward strand.
CCCGGGCGCATGCTCGGCCTGTGGCTGGCCCTGGCCCTGGCCCTGGTCCTGCCCCTGTCGCGCCTGGCGGCGCGGTTCGTGGTCCTTGGCGACATCGCCGCCGTCAACGCCTTCTGCGCCGGCCTGCGCCGGGGGGAATACCACCGCCGCCTGCCCCTGCCGCCCCAGGGCGACGACGAGCACGAAATCCTGCGCTTAAAGCGCGACCTCAACTGGCTGGCCCACGGCGTGGAAACCCGCGAGACGTGGCTGACCGCCCTGCTCGACGAGACCAGGCGGCGCGAGCGCCACTTCGCCGACCTCTCGCGCACCGACGGCCTCACCGGTCTTTTCAACCGCCGCCATTTCGACGCCTCCCTGCCGGACCTGGCCGAAGAGGCCGCCGGGAGCGGCCATCCCCTGTGGCTGGCGTTCCTCGACTGCGACGCCTTCAAGGGCGTAAACGACCGCTTCGGCCATCCGGCCGGGGACGCGGTGCTGGCCGCCATGGGCAGGACGCTCCTCGATTCCACACGCGAAGGCCTGGACATGCCCTTTCGCCTGGGCGGCGACGAATTCGCCGTGATCCTCACCCGCCTGCCGGCCGAGGCGGCCCTGGCCGTGGCCGAGCGCATCCGCCGCCGCTTCGCCGCCAGCCAGGAATACGGAGCCACGGCCAGCATCGGCCTGGCCCGGCTCGACGTCTGCCGCGACGACAAGCCCTACGCCGCCTCCCTGGCCGCCCGCTGCGACGCGGCCCTGTACCGGGCCAAGGCCGCCGGGGGCGACGCCGTCGTCGCCGACCCGAACGACATTCCCCCGCGCGCCGGCGCGCCAAGGCACGCTCCCCAAGGGGCCTGAGAAAAGGACCACCCGCCATGTCACCGACCTTGACCTTCGCCCTGGCCGGCAATCCCAACTGCGGCAAGACCACGCTGTTCAACGCCCTGACCGGCGCGCGCCAACACGTGGGCAACTACCCCGGCGTCACCGTGGAGAAGCGCGAGGGCCGGGTGCAGGCCGCCGGCCGCGACCTGATCCTGGTCGACCTGCCGGGCATGTACTCGCTGACCGCCTACTGCGCCGACGAGCAGGCCGCCCGGGCCTTCCTGGTGGAGGAAAAGCCGAGCTGCGTCATCGACGTGGTGGACGCCGGAACCCTGGAGCGCGGGCTCTACCTCACGGTGCAGCTTCTGGAACTGGGCGCGCCCGTGGTGTTGGCGCTCAACATGATGGACGAGGTGCGTCGCCGGGGCCTGACCCTGGACGCGGGCCTGCTTTCGCGCCTGCTCGGCCTGCCCGTGGTCGAGACCGTGGCCCGGGAGGGCCGGGGGACCGACGTGCTGGTACGCCAGGCCCTGGAATTCGCCGGCACCCGGCGCGGCCACTGGAAGCCGTTGGAGCTTTCCTACGGCCCGGACGTGGACCGGGCCCTTTACGCCATGCAGGCCCGCATCGAGGCCGACCGGTTCCTGGTGGACCGCTTCCCGGCCCGCTGGCTGGCGCTCAAATACCTGGAGGGCGACGAGGACGTCATGGCCCTGGGACGGCGCGCCGGCGAAACGGCCGCCTTCCTGGAGGAAGCCGCCGCCGAGCTCGCCCGGCGCGTCCAGGCCACCCAGGGGACCTGCCCCGAGGCCGTCATCTCGGATTTCCGCTACGGCTTCATCGCCTCCCTGCTGCGCCGGGGCGTGGTGAAGCGAAACGCCTCCCCGGACCGCATCGCCCTGTCCGACGCCGTGGACCGGGTGCTCACCCATGCCGTGGCCGGCCCCGTCATCATGCTGGCCGTGCTGTTCGGCATGTTCCAGCTGACGTTTCTGGCCGCGCACTATCCCATGGACTGGCTGGAGGCGGGGTTCGCCTGGCTCGGCGAACGGGCCGGCACGCTGTTGCCCGAAGGCATGCTGCGCTCCCTGGTCGTTTCCGGGGTCATCGCCGGCGTGGGCGGGGTGCTGGGGTTCGTGCCGCTGATCGGGGTGATGTTCTTCCTGCTCTCCTGCCTGGAGGACCTGGGCTACACGGCGCGCATGGCCTACATGCTCGACCGGGTGTTCCGGGCCTTCGGCCTGCACGGTGCCTCGGTCATGCCGTTCATCATCTCCGGCGGCATCCCCGGCGGCTGCGCCGTGCCCGGGGTCATGGCCGCCCGGACCCTGCGCAGCCCCAAGGAGCGCCTGGCCACCATCTTAAGCGCCCCCTTCATGGCCTGCGGGGCCAAGATCCCGGTCTACCTGCTGCTCACGGCCGCCTTTTTTCCCGAACATCCCGGGTTGGTCCTTTTCGCCGTCACCCTGTGCTCCTGGGCCGCCGCCCTGTGCGTGGCCCGGCTGTGGCGCTCCACGGTCATCCCGGGCGCGTCCACGCCCTTTCTCATGGAACTGCCGCCCTACCGCCTGCCCACCCTGCGCGGACTCTGCATCCACACCGGCGAGCGGGCCTGGCAGTACGTCAAGAAGGCCGGCACCGTGATCCTGGCCATCTCCATCGTCATGTGGGCGGCCATGACCTTTCCGGGCCTGCCGGCGGAACGCCTCGAAGCGTACGAGGCCCAGCGCCAGGCCGTGGACGAGCGGCTCGCCGCCCTGCCGGACGGCGACGAGGCCACAGCAGCGCGGGAAAGCCTGGCCCTGGAACGGGAGAGCCTGGACAACCGGCAGGCCGAGGAGGCCCTGCGCGGCTCCCTGGCCGGCCGGCTCGGCCAGGCCCTGGAGGGCGCAAGCCGCCTGGCCGGCTTCGACTGGCGCGTCAACATCGCGCTCATCGGGGGGCTGGCCGCCAAGGAAGTGGTCGTCTCCACCCTGGGCACGGCCTACGACCTGGGCCAGGCCTCGCCGGACGCGCCCGAGGCCCTGTCCGCGCGCCTGGCCGCCGACCCGGCCTTCGGCCCGGCCACGGCCCTGGCCCTGGTCGCCTTCACCATCCTCTACGCGCCCTGCTTCGTGACCGTGGCCGTCATGGCCCGGGAAACGAACTGGAAATGGGCGGCCTTCGCCGTAACCGCCAACACGGCGCTGGGCTTCGCCGCAGCCGTGGCCGTCTTCCAGATCGGCCGGCTCGTCAGCAACCTGTAACGGAGGAAGGAGGAAACAGACGAGGAAAAATAATGACATCGTAACACAAAAAGCATACACTCTAACCATCCGCAGCAAGGGGGATCGAGAATGAGACTTAAAGTCGCTTTCATTGCCATGACGCTTCTGCTGGCCACGGCCCAGGCCGCCCTGGCCGCCACGGAAGTGCGCATGGCCGGCGACGCCAGGGTCTACGGCGTCTTCTTCGCCAACCGCAACTTCACCGGTTGGGACGAGACCGGCACCCAGACCGAGGACCGCATGACCATCTGGCAGCGGCTGCGGCTGCGGACCGACTTCGTGGCCAACGAGAACCTCAAGTTCCGCTTCGGCATGCGCGTGGACGACGAGGCCTGGGGCCACGGCTACCTGACCGCGGCCAATCCGCAGGCGGTCATCGAGCCCTACCTCGCCTACCTGCAGTTCAAGTTCCCGGGCACCGACGTCGAGGTCACGGCCGGCTACCAGCCCCTGTCCGTGCCCCACACCGAGGTCTTCTACGACAGCATCGTGCTGGCCGCCGACGACGGCGACCAGTCGAGCGCCGCGCTGCACGTGAACATCCCCGTGAACGAGCACTTCTCGGTCCAGGCCGCCTACGCCCGGCTGCTGGACGCCCACCGGACCTTCCAGTCCACGACCACGCAGGTCGGCGACGCCTTCGACATCTACCAGTTGGCCCTGCCCGTGACCGTGGAAGGCTTCTCGGCCACGCCCTGGGGCCTGGTCGGCGTCTACGGCAAGGATTCCGATCCCGAGGGCCTGTTCAACGCCGGCCTGCGCTCCGCCGGCAGCTACTTAAGCGAGACCGGCTACCCGTACAAGGACAACCAGAACCCCATGTGGTGGGGCGGCGTGGCCTTGACCGTGGAGGCCCTGGATCCGTTGAAGTTCTACGCCGACGCCATCTACGGCGACGCCGCCCCGGGCGACCGGGAGCGCAACCGCCGCCGGGGCTACTTCATCGACGCCGGCATCACCTATTCGGGCCTCGATTGGATGCTGCCCGGAGTCTTCGGCTGGGTGTCCAGCGGCGAGGATTCGAGCCTGTCCAACGGCAGCGAGCGCCTGCCCGTCATCACGCCCAAATGGGGCCCGGGCACCTCGTTCCTGTTCGACGCCGACCAGGAATTCGCCAACAACAGCATGGGTGTGGATCCGACCGGCACCTGGGGCCTAGCCGCCAGCCTGCGCGACATCAGTTTCATCGAGGCGCTCAAAAGCCGCCTGACCTTCGCGGCCATCGCCGGCAACAACAGCCCGGCCGGCCTGCGCAAGGCCGTGGCCGCCAGCGGCGGCGTGGGCGAATACGTGTCCATGGGCCGCAACCTGGCCACGGGCGAATGGGTGCTCGGCGTCAACTTCGACCACAGCTACGAAATCACCGAGCAGCTGAGCCTGACGCTCCAGACCGGCTTCGCTTCGCCCCAGGGGCTCAAGACCAGCATCTGGGGACACCGCTTCACCAACCAGGCCGAGAACGCCTACATGGCCTCTCTCGGTCTCCTCTACACCTTCTAGCCGCCTCCGCCCCGCCGGCCGCGAGCCTGGACGCCCCCAAGCCCCCGGGCTAGGATCGTTCCAGGCTCGCGGCCTTTTCGTCGCCGCAACGGCCGGCCCGGCCGCTCCCGAGCGCCGCCTGCCCCGGCGGGCGCTCCTCGAACCCGTGGCCGAGACGTTGGGCCTCGGCTGCGACGCCCTGGAGGAGACGTTGCGCGAGGCGGCCCGGCTCGGGCAAAATCCCCTCAAGCGCCTGGCCGAGGTCCACAAAGCCGACCCGGAGCTGGCCGGCCAGGCCCTGGCCGCGGCGCTCGGCATCCCCTACGCCGCCGCGATCGCCCTGACCGAGGCCGACGCCGAGCGCCTGCGCGCCCTGCCCTTCGCCTATCTCAAACGCAACCTGGCCGCGCCCTTCGGCGAGCCCGGGGCCAGGCGCCTGGCCATGGCCGACCCCTTCTGTCCGGAGCTGGCCGACGACGTGAGAAGGCTCCTCGGCGCGGCCGACCTCGCCCGGAAAGCGCGCCGCCAAGCCACGCCGCGCCTTGACGGCAACCGGCCAAGCGGCTATCGGCTCGGATTCCCATCCCGCCGAGCGCCTCTTTCTTCCCTTGACACCACGTAAACAAGTGTTAACTTCCCCCCATGGCCGAACGCTTGGAATCCCCCCTGCGCTGCGAGCAGATAGCCGAAGCCGCGCTCACCATCGTGGTGGAGCAGGGCATCGGCGCGGTGACCGTGCGCCGCGTGGCCGAGGCCGTGGGCATCTCGGCGGCGGCGCTCTACCGCCACTACAAGAACAAGGGCGACATCCTGGCCGCCATTCTGGAGGAGCACCACGAATTCCACATGGCCAACGTCCGCCGGGCTCTGGCCGAGGGCCGCAGCCCCTTGGACTCGCTGCGCATCCACTACAACGGCACGATGAAGCTCGTGGCCCGGTACCGGGCTCTGCCCGTGATCTTCCTGTCCGACGTGGTCTGGTTCGAAGAGCCCCGGCTGCGCGACCTCAAGATGCGCCACCACGCCACCATCACCAATTTTCTCATGGACATGGTGGCCAAAGGGCAGGAGCAGGGGGAAATCCGTCCCGACATCCGCCCCAGGGAACTGGTCAACCACTACATCGGCATGGTGGCCATGCCGGCCTTGATGTGCGCACGCACGCCCGAGGACGTGGACATGACCCGCCAGACCGCCGCCAATTGGGAGATGTTCGCCCGTGCCGTCTCTGTCTGATTTTTTTTCCCCGCCAGGTGAACGGACGTTCACGCGCCATCGCTCCCGCCTGTCCGGGTTTGCCGCCGGCGTGGCCGGACTCACGGTCCTGGTCCTGCTCGCCGCGGACCCGGGGACCGCGGCCCACGACCCGCCCCTGCCCGAGGCCGTGCGGGCCAAATACGCCGCCGTCCTGCCGGTGGCGGGCACCGACGGGGAGCTGGCCGTGTACGAGGGCGACCCGGACGCGCCGGCCGTGGACTGCGCCTCCCTGGCCTCGGGACGGCTCATGGTCGCCCTGGTCGTCGGCCAGTCCAACGCCTCCAACACGGTGGACCCGGGCTACGATGCGGTCAAGTCCGTGTACGCCTATTACGGCGGCCAGTGCCGCAAGGTGCGCGACGCCGTGCCCGGGGCCACGGGAGACCGGGGCAGCTCCTGGTCGCGCCTGGGCGACCGGGTCGTGGCCAGCGGGCTGTACGACGCCGTGCTGTTCGTGGACATAGCCCGGGGCGGCACGTCGCTTCTGCACTGGGGCCGGGGCGGGCAGTTCCGGGGGCTTCTGGAAGGAACCATCGGCGATCTTTCGGCCCGGGGGCTGACGCCCACCCATGTCCTTTTCCACCAGGGCGAGGCCGACTGCGCCATGGGGCTTACCCGCAACGAGTACGGCGCGCTCCTTGGCGAGCTGCTGTCCGACATCCGCGACCGGGTCGGACCGGAAGCCGACATCCTTGTCTCCCGGGCCTCCCTGTTCCTGGATCCGGCCTGCGGCGACCGACACGACCCCGGCTGCTACCGTTCCTGCCCGGCCATCACCGCCGCCCAGACCGCGGCGGCCGATCCCGAGAAGCGGATCTTCCCCGGGCCCAACACGGACCTGATCGTGCCCTGGTTCGACCGCAACGACGGCTACCATTTCACCTCCCAGGCGGCCGACCGGTTCGCCGCCGCCTGGATGCCGCTGCTCGCCCGAGGGGACGTCCCGCAGCGGCCCCTGCAATGACCCTTGACGCCATGAAGCAGCCAGGTCTTCCCGATCGTCGGGAGACGGCTGCCCGGAGGATACCATGACTGTTGCTTCGCGTTTTCCCATTCCGCTTCGTTTGCTTGCCGCCCTGGGAACAGCGGCCCTGCTGTCCCTCAACCTCTCCGGCTGCGCCACGGACAGCTCCGGCCAGGAAACGGCCGCCCAGGCCCCGCCGCCGCCCGAAATCGTGGCCTACGCCGTGCGCCACGGCGACATCCCGCTCAACATGGCCTTCATGGGCCAGACGGCCGGCTCCCGCGAGGTCGAGGTCAGGGCCCGGGTCGGCGGCATCCTGCTGCACCGCAACTACGAGGAAGGCCGGCCCGTGCGCCGGGGCGAGGTCATGTTCGAGATCGACCCCGCGCCTTATCAGGCCGCCCTGGAGCAAGCCAAGGGAGCCCTCGGCCAGGCCGAGGCCACCCTGGAACAGGCCAAGCGCGACGCCGCCCGCATGGAGACGCTCTACAAGGGCGACGTGGTGGCCAAGAAGGACTACGACGACGCCAAGACCACGCTCACTTCGGCCACGGCCGCCGTGGACACGGCCCGGGGCAAGGTGCGCGAGGCCTCGCTCAACCTGGAATGGACCAAGGTCACGGCCCCCATCTCGGGCCTGACCAGCAAGGAGACCCGCTCCGAGGGCAGCCTCGTCACCACCTCCAGCGACGGGAGCCTCCTCACCACCATCAACCGCGTCGATCCGCTCTACGTCAACTTCTCCATGTCCGGCCAGGAATCCCTGCGGCTGCGCAAGCTGCTGGCCGAGGGCAAGGTGGCCTTCGGCCACGAGGGCGACTTCGTGGTGCGCCTGACCCAGCCCGACGGCAGCGCCTACAAGGAGCCCGGCCGCATCAACTTCACCGACACGCAGGTGGACGCCACCACGGGCGTGGTCAAGGTCCGGGCCGAGTTCAAGAACCCCGAGGCGGCCGTGCTGCCCGGCCAGTTCGTGCGCGTGCGCCTGGAAGGGGCCCGCTACAAGGACGTGCTGTCCGTGCCCCAGGGCGCGGTGCTCAACACCCAGCAGGGGGCCATGGTCTGGGCCCTGGACGACAAGAACCAGGTTTCCCCCCGGCCCGTCGTGCTCGGCGACGCCGTGGGCAACGCCTACCTCATCGACAAGGGCCTCTCCGACGGCGAGCGCATCGTGGCCGAAGGGGTCATCAAGGTCCGGCCGGGCATGACCGTGCGCGTGCGCGAGGACGCCCCGGCCGCTGCGGCGGCCACGCCCGACGCCGGCGCCCCCGCCACGAAGAACGCCGACGCCTCCGAGCCGACCAAGGAGCCCCGTTCATGATTTCACGGTTTTTCCTGGGCCGACCGGTCTTTTCCATCGTCATCTCGCTGGTCATCATCCTGGCGGGTCTGGCGGCCATCCGGTCGTTGCCCATCGCCCAGTACCCGGACATCATCCCGCCCGAGGTCAACGTCACCAGCGCCTACCCCGGGGCCAGCCCCGAGGTCATCGCCGAGACCGTGGCCGCGCCGCTGGAGCAGCAGATCAACGGCGTGGACAACATGCTCTACATGCGCTCCACCAGCTCCGGCGACGGGTCGCTGTCCATCACCGTCACCTTCGCCGTGGGCACCGACCCCGACCAGAACACCATCAACGTCAACAACCGCGTCCAGGCGGCGCTGACCACCCTGCCCACGGAAGTGCAGCGCCAGGGCGTGGTCGTGCGCAAGAAGTCCTCAAACATCCTGCAGATCCCGGTCTTCGAGTCGCCGAACAAGCGCTACGACGCGGTGTACATCAGCAACTACGTGCTGGTGAACGTCATCGACGAGCTCAAGCGCCTGCCGGGCGTGGGCGACGCCTCCATCTTCGGGGCCAAGGACTATTCCATGCGCGTGTGGCTGCGGCCGGACAAGCTGGCCCAACTCAAGCTCACGCCCACGGACGTGGCCACGGCCATCTCGGAGCAAAACGCCCAGTTCGCCGCCGGCCGCATCGGCGCGGAGCCGACCAACCCCGACAAGCCCGTGGCCCTCAACTACATGGTCACCACCAAGGGCCGGCTGGTCACGCCCGAGGAGTTCGAGGACATCATCCTCAAGGCCCAGCCCGACGGCTCGGTGCTGCGCCTCAAGGACGTGGCCCGGGTGGAGCTCGGGGCCAAGGACTACAACTCCTTCTCCAAGCTCAACGGCAACCCGTCCGTGGGCGTCGGCATCTTTCTGGCCCCGGGAGCCAACGCCCTGGCCACGGCCGACCTGGTCGCCAACAAACTGGCCGAACTGTCCAAACGCTTCCCGGACGGCCTGGACTACAAGATCGCGCTGGACACCACCACCTTCGTGCGCGTGTCCATCGAGGAAGTCATCCACACCCTGGTCGAGGCCATGATCCTGGTCTTTCTGGTGGTGTTCGTGTTCCTGCAGAACTTCCGGGCCACCCTCATCCCCTGCCTGGCCGTGCCGGTGTCCATCATCGGCACCTTCGCCGGCATGCAGGCGCTCGGGTTCACCATCAACACGCTCACGCTCTTCGGCATGGTCCTGGCCATCGGCATCGTGGTCGACGACGCCATCGTGGTGCTCGAAAACGTCGAGCGCATCATGACCTCGGAAAAGCTGCCGCCCAGGCAGGCCACGGCCAAGGCCATGGAAGAGGTCACCGGTCCGGTCATCGCCATCGTGCTGGTCCTTTGCGCCGTGTTCGTGCCCGTGGCCTTCCTCGGCGGGCTCACCGGCCAGATGTACAAGCAGTTCGCCATCACCATCGCCGTGTCCGTGATCATCTCGGGCCTGGTCGCCCTGACCCTGACCCCGGCCCTGTGCGCCGCGCTCCTCAAACCCGGCCATCAGGAGCCCAACCGCTTCTTTCGGGCCTTCAACCGGCTCTTCGACAGGATCACCAACGGCTACGCCGCCGGCGTCGGCTTCCTGCTGCGCCGCAGCGCCCTGGCCGTGGTCCTGTTCGTCGCGCTGTGCGCCGGCACGCTCTTCCTGTTCCGCTTCGTTCCCGGGGGCCTGGTGCCCGACGAGGACGTGGGCTACATCCTCGGCGTCAACATCCTGCCCGACGGCACGGCCCTGACCGCCACCCAGGCCGTGGACGACGCCATGGACGCCATGAACGCCGAAGACCCGGCCCGGCTCTACCAGATCACCATCACGGGCCTGGACATCCTGTCGTTCACCTACCGCTCCAACTACGGCACCATGTTCATTCCCTTAAAACCCTGGGACGAACGCAAAAAGCCGGGCGAGAGCTCCTTCGACATGGTCAAGCGCCTGTTCGGGCGCGGCATGGCCCTGCCCAAGAGCATGACCCTGGCCTTCAACCCGCCGCCCATCTCCGGCATGTCCAACACCGGCGGCTTCGAGGCCTACCTGCAAAACCGCGGCGAGGGCGACGTCCAGGAACTGGCCGCCATGACGGACAAGCTCCTGGCCGAGGTCCGCAAGAACCCGGCCATGGGCCGCGTGGCCACCACCTTCGGGGCCAACGTGCCCCAGTTGCGGGTGGAGCTCGACCGCCAGAAGGCCAAGGCCCTGGGGGTGGCCGTCAGCGACGTCTTCGCCGCCATGCAGTCCACCTTCGGCGCGTACTACGTCAACGACTTCAACAAGTTCGGCCGCACCTTCCGGGTGCAGATCCAGTCCGAGTCCGACTTCCGCGACCGGCCCGAGGACCTGCGCGACGTGTACGTGCGCTCGAGCAAGGGCGAGATGATTCCGCTCACCGCCCTGGCCACCATCGAAAAATCCACCGGCCCCGAGGTCATGGAACGCTTCAACGTGTTCCCGGCGGCCAAGATCATGGGCCAGCCCGCCGACGGCCACACCTCCAGCGAAGCCCTGGCCGCCATGGAGCAGGCCGCGGCCAAGGTGCTGCCGGCGGACTACACCCTGGCCTGGTCCGGCACCGCCTACCAGGAAAAGGCGGCCCAGGGCTCCTCGGCGCTCATCTTCGGCATGGGCATCGTCATGGTCATCCTGATCCTGGCCGCCCAGTACGAACGCTGGACGTTGCCCTTCGCCGTGGTCATGGCCGTGCCCTTCGCGCTGTTCGGGGCCATCCTGGCCGTGTTCGGCCGGGGGCTCTCCAACGACATCTACTTCCAGATCGCCCTGGTGACGCTCATCGGCCTGGCCGCCAAAAACGCCATCCTCATCGTGGAATTCGCCGTGCTCGAGGTCAAGGCCGGCAAGTCCCTGGCCGACGCGGCCCTGTCCGCGGCCAGGCTGCGCTTCCGGCCCATCGTCATGACCTCCCTGGCCTTCATCCTCGGCTGTCTGCCCCTGGCCATCTCCACCGGCGCGGGCGCCAACAGCCGCCACGCCATCGGCACGGGCGTCATCGGCGGCATGCTCGGGGCGACCATCCTGGCCCCGTTCTTCATTCCGGTGTTCTTCAAGCTCATCATGGGTCTCGGCGCGCTGGTCAAACGCCTGACCGGCGGCAGCCACGGCGAGCATCAAGGAGACACGCACGCGTAGAACATCCCCCTGAAAATACGGAGATATTTTTCAGGGAGAGCATACATTGCGCGAAGTGTTCCCGCCGCGCCGCGAAAATACGCAGGTAAAGGACACTTCGCCGGATCGTCCCCCCTCCCCCGGCCCATCCGGGCGTCGCGCAAGGACTGCCCTCCCCGCGACGCCCGGATCGGGCCTTTTTTCTTCCGCCAACATGCGACCTGTCCAACACGCCGTTTGCTGCCTGTTTGGGAAGAATACGCTCGAACAAGACGTCGACGCGGCGGTTCCAGCCGAGCGTATGTCCAGACACCAGCCGATACCGCCTTGGCGCCGCGTCGCCGTCGCCTTCTGCCTGGCGGTTGCGCCGACAACCGGCCGCCCGGATCGGGCGCCCCGTTCCCGTTGCCAGGCCGGCCAAGCCCTGCGCGAAACCCTCATCGCCGTGGCCAGCCTGGCCATCGCCTGGTGTCGTTCCTTGCCGGGCTGGTCCAGCTCCAGGAACGCAGCATCGATGCGGCCCGTATCCGCCACGCCGGACACAATTTTCCGGATGTTCTCTGTGGAGGTCCGGTCCAAGGGCTGCCGCCCCCTGTCAGTAAGGGGAATATCCGGTCAACCCGGCGTCGCCGTAGGGACTGTTGCATGAATTCGTCCCCGTGAGCAGCTGAGGGCTGTTCATCGCCAGAAACTGGTCGCAGGTGTCGAAAGTCCGCAGCAGCGACACGGCGATGGTCGCGTCGCTCACGGCATTGGACGGCAGGCAATGGAGCAGGCCGGGCTGGGTCCCGGCCAGGCAGAGACATGGCCGTTGCCGCCGTGGAGGGTCAGGCGTCGTCGAGAGAGACGAGGGCGGTGTTGTGGTCCTGGACGTCGATGGCGGCCAGGGCCGTCTGGTAATCGCTGTCGTTGGTCGAGGAGAGCTGGTCGCCCGTCGCCGCGGCGGACGTCGTTGCCTTCACGGGGTCCCCCGTGCCGGTCGTCCGGCATTGCGGCTGGCGGCCGATGTCGCGTCCCCGCGATTCGGGCGCGTGAGCCAGGAGAACGAGACCGGGCGAGGACGCTGCCTGTCGGGAAACAGGGTCCTCTTTCCCCGGCAGCGCGCACGGGAGCGACGGCCGCGCCCGTGTCCCGCATATTGCTTGACTAAGCCGGCGATGGAGCGTCAAGGCTCCCGAGCCTCGCCTGTTGCACCCAGGCGATCTCGCGGATGATGGAGGCGGCCACGTCCGCGATCTTGAGATCGGGCGGCAGGACGCTCCAGGTGTAGGTCTCCACTTCCATGGGCGTTTCCTCGGCAAAAAGGGGCAGCGCCTCCACCAGGAAAGGCTGCGTGGTCTCGCATTCCGGCAACCGGCGGACGAAGACGGGCAGATGGAAGTGCACGCGCCAGGACGTTACGTCCGGCCGCGTCACGGCCAAGGCCTCGTGCAGGTCGTCGAAGCGCAGCAGGTTCCCGTCTTCCAGTCGCGCCACGGCCTGATGCAGGTAGACCGGCTCCGCGAAACGGGCGAGCCGCGACAGGTCCGCCCCTTCCAGATGCAGGGCCGAGGACACCTGCACATGCCCCACCGCCACCCCGGCCGCGGCCAGACGCGCGAGCGACGCGGCCGGGTCCTCGTATTGCAGGGCCTGATGGCAGCAGTCGTAGCACACGGCCAGGTGTTGCCGGCACGTCCCGTCCGGGTCCAGGGCGTCGCACAGGGCGATCATTTCCTCCGTGGTCTCGACCAGGCAGCCCGGCTCGGGTTCCACGGACAGGCGCAGGACGCGCCCGGTGCGGTCGGCGATGGCGGCCAGGGCGGCGAGCGCCCGGCGCATGTTGGCCAGGGCTTGCGGCATGTCCGCCTCGGGAAAGCCGCGCCGAAAGCCCACCGGCACGGTGGACAGCGACCCGGTCGCGCCCTCGGGGAGCCAGCCGGCCAGGGCGGAGGCCAGGCGCAGGGTGTAGCCCAGGCGTTCGGGGTCGCGCCAGTCCGGCAGGTAGACCGCCTCCTTGACCGGGGCGTCGTGGAAGCGACCGTAGGGAAAGGCGTTGACCGTGGCCACGCAAAGGCCGTTGGCGGCCAGCCACTCGCCGAGACGCCGCGCCGCGCCGTCCTGGGCCAGCTCCAGGCTGGCCCGGCCCGAGAGCCGCAGCCCCACCGGAAAGGGGCCGTCCGGCAGCAACGCCGCCTTGACCCGCAGGGTATGGGCAGCCAGGGCGTCCATGGTCTCGGCCAGGGTTTCTCCGGCGTGGATGTTGGTGCAGTAGGTGACCGGCGGCATGCCGTCCTCCTTGACGTCAGGCGGTGTGCGGGGCGTGCTCGTGGCCGGCCAGGCGTTCCCTGGCGGCGGCCATGCGGGCGAAGTCCACTTCGTGCACCTCCACGCGCCGGCCGATGCCGTCGAGCAGGCTCAGGTGGAGCCGGCCGCCCAGGTGCTCGCGGAAGGCGTCCACGGCGGCCTCCATGTCGAGGCCGGCCAGGGCCGGATGCCATACGGCCAGGCCCAGGTCGGAAAGAAGCGCCAGCACCTGCCCGACCTCGGTTTCTCCGATGCGCCCGACCAGCCCCGAGTAGACGGTGTCCAGAGCCACGCCCACGGCCACGGCCTCGCCGTGGCGCAACTCGCCGCCGGTGGCCTCCTCCAGGGCATGGGCGGCCCAGTGGCCGAAATCCAGGGGCCGGGCCGAGCCCAGCTCGAAGGGATCGCCGCCCGTGGCGATGTGCTCGAGGTGGGCCAGGGCGCAGCGGCGGTTGGCCTCCTCCAGGGCGTCGGACTCGAGCACGGCCAGGCGCGGAGCCAGCTCCCGCAGCCGGGCGAAAAAGGCCGCGTCGCGCACCAGCGCCACCTTGACCGCCTCGGCCAGGCCGGCCCGGGCGTCGCGCTCGGGGAGCGCCGCCAGCAGGGCGTGGTCGTTGATCACGGCATAAGGCGTGGCGAAGCAGCCCAGGTAGTTCTTGCGGCCGAAGGCGTTGACGCCGTTTTTGACGCCCACGCCCGCGTCGTTCTGAGCCAGGGCCGTGCTCGGCAGGCGCAGCAGCCGTACCCCCCGGTGGGCCGTGGCCGCGGCGAAGCCGGCGGCGTCGAGCACCGCCCCGCCGCCGACGACCAGCAGGAAGGATTGGCGGCACAGCCTGGCCTCGAAAATAAGCCGCCACACGGCCTCGACCACGGCGAAGTCCGCCTTGGCACCCTCGCCGCCGGGCACGACCAGGGGGGGCGCGACCAGCAGGAACGTGCCGGAGTGGGCCGTGCCGTAGGCCGCGAGGCGCTCGGCCAACCCGGGGTCGGCCGCGGCCAGCCCCCCGTCCAGCACGGCGGCCAGGCGGTGCGGTCCGGGGCCGGCCCGCTCCACCGCCTGCAGCAGGGCGGTGTTGGCCGGGTCGAACACGTCGCGGGTGAAAAGGACGGGAAACGCGAAATCAAGCGCGATGCGCTGGGTGATGATGCGGGTCATGCAACCTCGATCGGCCCTTGGACGGCACGCCTGGCATGTCCGAACAGAGCCTCGATTTCCGGGCCGAAGCCGGGACGAGCGTCGGCAGGGCGTCGCCGCGCCGGGGATGCGGCGACGCCCTGTCCCTCAAGGGGAGTTCAGCCGATCGGCAGCACGACCCGGCCGTATTTCTCGTTGAGCACCTCGGCCATGGCCAGATAGCAGGCGCTGGCTCCGCAGAGGAGGCCTTCGAATCCGGCCAGGCGACCGATGGCCGGGGATTCCAGCCAGTCCCTGGCCGCCAGCAGGAAAAACAGCACGGTCAGGGAGCCAAAGACGAGCTTGAGCACGAAATTGCTCCCCAGGGTGCCCAGAAACATGAAAAAGGTGAAGATCCCCCACAACGCCAGGTACCAGCCCATGAAGCCCTCGGACGTCGGCTCGGCCAGTCCCAGCTTGGGCAGGACGAGGAGCACGACCAGCGAAAGCCAGAACAGGCCGTAGCTGGTAAAGGCCGTCAGGCCGAAGGTGTTGCCTTTCCTGAACTCCATGATGCCGGCGATCACCTGGGCCAGGCCGCCGTAGCAGATACCCATGGCCAGCACCATGGAGGCGATGGGAAAATAGCCCGCGTTGTGGAGGTTGAGCAGAATCGTGGTCATGCCGAAGCCCATGAGTCCGAGGGGTGCCGGGTTCGCCAGTTTCTGGTCCATGTCGCGCCTTCCTTACGGTTAAAAGGGAGGGCCGGGCGAACCCGCCGCTGTCCGCTTCGGCGTGCCAGCGTTGGGGGTAGGAATTATTGAGGCGCGTGTAAAGGCTTGACAATCGCAAAAGGAGTCACCCCGTCTCGACCCGGTCGCGCCCCAGGGCCTTGGCCGCGTAGAGCGCCTGGTCGGCCCGGGCGAGCAGGCGCTCGCCGGTCTCGCCGGCACGGGCCTCGGCCACGCCGAAACTGCACGTGACGCGCGTCTCCCCGAGGCCGGCGTCGCAGCCGCGCGCCGCGTCGCGCAGGGCTTCGGCCAGCAGGTAGGCCTCGGCCAGGGCGATGCCCGGGCACAGCACGACGAATTCCTCGCCGCCCCAGCGACCGACCTCGCAGCCGTCCGGCGCGCCCAGGCGCAGCCGCCCGCCCAGGGCGGCCAGGACCGCGTCGCCGCGCTGGTGGCCGTAGCGGTCGTTGATGTCCTTGAAATGGTCGATGTCGAGCATGACGAGGCAGTAAGGCCGCCCGGCGGCGGCGGCGCGGGCGAGCCCCTCCTCCAGCCGGGCGTCGATGTGCTGCCGGTTGGCCAGGCCCGTGAGGAGGTCCGTGGTGGACAGGCGCACGAGTTCGATGTTCTTGAGGGCCAGCTCGGCATGGGCCTCGGCCAGACGGTTCTGGGTGTCCTTGAGATCGGAGATGTCCACGGCGATGGAGTACTTGACCACCCGGCCGTCGGGCCAGGTCATGGCCCGCACCTGCATCTGGTACCAGCGGTCGTCCACCTCGTTGAAATGCTCGAAGACCAGGGTCTCGCCCCGGGGAAGGCCGTCGGGCGTGAGCAGCTCCGCCATGCGGCAATGGCGGCAGGGTTCGTCGTTGTCGTAGAGCGCCTTGTGGCAGACGCGGCCGACGTGGCCGCCGAAGCGTTCGTTGAAGGCCTTGTTGCTGTAGACGATGGAATAGGATGCTGCCTCGACGACGTAGATGCCGAAGGGGATGAGGTCGAAATGGCTCTCGAACAGGGCGTTTTCCAGCATCATGTCACCGATCCGGGACGGCGCGGCAGCCTGACGGTCACCGTGGTCCGGCCGGGCGACGCGGCGTCCAGGGCGACGCCGCCGCCGTGGGCCCGGGCGGCCAGCGCCGCGGAATAGGCTCCGAGCCCCGTGCCGCCGCGCTTGCCCATGGTCACGTACTTCTCGAACATCCGCTCGCGGATGGCCGACGGCACCTCGCCTTGGTTGGCCATGGCCACGGTCAGGAAGTCGGGGTCCTCGTCGCGGATGTCAATGCCCACCTCGCCGTCCGGGGGCGAGGCCTCCAGGGCGTTGACCAGGAGGTTTTGCAGCATGGGGTCGAGGAGCAGCGCGTCGCCGTCGCAGGGCACGGAGTCGCCCGGCGTCAGGGGCAGGCCGTTTCGGGTCAGGCGAATGGCGTGCCCCCGGGCCACGGACATGGTGGACAGGCGGGCCGCCGTGCGCCTGACCATGTCGGCCAGGTCGAGGGGAGCGGGCGTCAGGTCGTAGGCCCCGGTTTCCAGACGGTAGAGCACCAGGGACTGGTTGAGCATCTCCAGCATGGAGTGGCCGGCCTGCTCGATGAGGCGCACCACTTTCTCGGCCTCGGCCGGCAGGTCGTAGTTGTCGAGGAGCACCTGCGGCAGGCCGATGAGCGCCGACAGCGGAGCCTTGAGGTCATGGCGGGCGATGCGCTCCACGTGTTCGCGCAGCTCGATGTTCTCCTGGAGGATGCGGTTCTGGGCGGAGAGGTCCTTGTTGCGGATGGCCAGCTCGGCATGGGCCTCGGCCAAGCGGTTCTGGGTCTCCTTGAGCTCGGAGATGTCCACGGCGATGGCGTATTTGACCACCCGGCCGTCGGGCCAGCCCATGGTCTTCTCCTGCATCTGGTACCAGTGTTCCTCGCGCTCGTTGTAGTGGTCGTAGATGACGGTGACGCCGTTGGGCATGCCGGTGTCGGCGAGGAGCTCCGGAATGCGGCAGTGCAGGCAGGGCGCGGATTCGCCGAAGATGACCTCGTGGCAGCGGCTGCCCTCGGCCGCGCCCAGGGTCTCGCGGAAGTGCCGGTTGACGAAGACGATCTCGTAGGTGGCCACGTCCACGACATAGATGCCGAAGGGAATGACGTCGAAATGCGTCTGCAAAAGCGCGCTTTCGAGCATGGAGGCGTTCATGGCAGGTACTTGGCGGCCACGGTTTCGAGGGTTTCCTTGAGCTTTTCGATCTTGACGGGTTTGAGGATGTAGCCCTTGGCCCCGGCCTCGATGGCGTCCATGACCATCTGCTCCTGGCCGTGGGAAGTGACGATGACGATGCGGGCGTCGGGGGCCACGGCCATGATGCGGCGGGTGGCCTCGATGCCGTCGAGGTCGGGCATGGTGATGTCCATGGCCACGATGTCCGGGGCCACGGCGGCGTATTCCTCGACGGCCTGCTGGCCGGTGGAGGCCACGGCCGCCACGTCGTGGCCGAGTTCCTCCAGCAGCTTGACCATTTTCTTGACGGTGAGGCCGGAGTCGTCCACCACCATGATGCGAAGCGGTTTCATGCCCTACTCCTTCACATATTCCAGGGAGTCGTCGAAAAGCTCCCCCGGCCCGATGAGGTGGATGCTGAGCACTCCCGGCTGCGCCGCGAGTTCGGCCGAGACGAACTTGGCCGCGCGGTGGCGCATGACGGACTTGGCCTCGGTCAGGATGATGGGCGGGGACAGGATGATGGCCGGCCCGCTGCCGGCGATGTCGGCCAGGGCGTTGCCGACGATGATGTTGATGATGTCCCCGGCGGTTTCCTGGATGGCGTCCTCGCGTTCGTCCTCGGCGATGTCGAGGCCGTCGGTGTAGGCCACGAAGGCGGCGTCGAGCAGCGAGACGTCGAAACTGTAGGCCAGGTAGAGCTTGAGTCCCCCGGCGGCGCTCAGAATGGCCGTGACGGGGCGCAGATCGAGCTTTTGCACGTCGTCGATCAGGTAGGAGGGAGGGGAAAGGACGATGCCGAGTTCCTCGCGGAAGAAGGCGTCGGTGCGTCGGGCCAGGGCGCTCAGGAAAGCGCCGATGTCAAGCTGCTCGGTCATGCGCGCTCCAGCGGCGTAGTCCGCGGCTCCAGGGGGACTTCCACGACGAAGCGCGCCCCCCGGCCGGGATCGTTTTCCAAAAACACGGTCCCGCCCAGGCGCTGCGCCTCGGCCCGCACGGCGGCCAGTCCCACGCCCCGGCCCGAGAGGTCTCCGGCCACCCGGCGCGAGGTGAAGCCGTCGCGGAAAATGAGCCCGAGCACGGCGGCGTCGTCCATGGCGGCCAGCTCCTCGGCCCCGACGAGCCCGAGCTCGAAGGCCCGGGCACGCACCGCGCCGACGTCCGCGCCCCGGCCGTCGTCGGCCACGACGATGCGGACCATGCCGCCCTGGGCCGTGACGGCGAGGCTCAGGCGGCCGGCCTCGTCCTTGCCCTCGGCCTCGCGCTCGGCCGGGGATTCCAGCCCGTGGTCCACGGCGTTTCGGATGACGTGTATCAGGCTTTTGGCCAGGGGGGTATACTTGGCCGGATCGACCAGGACAGCTTCGCCTTCCACGGCGAAGGGGACGAGCTGCTTGCCGTGGGCCTCGGCCAGGCGCTGGGCGGTGCGGGGGTAGGCGGCCAGAAGCTTGCGCAGGTCGATGCAGCGAAGCGTCCGGGCCGCGTCGAGCACGGCGGCGTCGTCCCCGTCGAGGCCCAGTTCGTCCAGGCGGGCCAGGAGCCGGCCGGCCAGGTCGGCCAGGGCACCGGCCAGTTCGCCGTCGAGGCAAACCTCGCCCCGGCGTTCGAAATATTCCCGGCCCAGGGCCTGACGCACCACGTCCAGGTCCCGTTCCAGGGCGGCGTCGACGGAAGTTTCGCCGAGCAGCCCGGCGACGTCCTCGCGCCGGGACGAATCGTCCTGGCGCAGGCGGGAGAGGCGCTCCTCCAGGGCGTCCAGGGCCCTGGCCGCGTGGGCGCATTCGAGCTGGAGAAAAAGCCCCTTGAAGGTGTGGACCTTGCGGTAGACCTCGTCCAGGGCCTGGCGGTCGCCGGCCGCGTCCAGGGCCTGCCGGGCGCCCTCGCGACGGAAGGCGGCGAAGTCGTCGAGCACGGCGAAGAAGTCGCGCTGCTCGCGCACGGCCGCCACCACGCAGGCCAGCCGGTTGCGTTCCCGGGCCACGGCGTCCTTGAGCCGGGCCTCGCCCGTGACGTCGGTGACCACGAACATGAGCCGGTCCGCGGCCAGGGGGCGGTAGGCCAGGCGCAACTGCGCCCCGTCGCGCGCGATTTTGGGCGGCATGAGCGAAATGTAGAGGTCGCGGCGGTAGGCGTCGGGCTCGTCCACCACCCGCCGGACGTTGACGGCCATGGCGGAGCGGCCGGCCTCGTCGTCGGGGAAAAGCAGCCCTGAGACGTTCTCGCCGGCCACGTCGCGGCCGAAGATGTTGCGGCATTCGGCGCTGTACTGGGGGTCCACCGTGCCTTCGCGGTCCACGGACATGAATCCCTGGCCGGCGTTGTCGAGCAGCGCCGCCACGCGGCGGGCGGCGGCGTCGCGGGCCTCGTTGGCCTGGCGCAGGGCGCGGTTGAGGCGCGAGAGCTTGCGGTTCCACCAGGCCGCGACGGCCAGGACGCAGACCGCCCCGCCGACGATCTTCCAGACCAGGGAATAGTCGATGCCCTGCTCGAAGGTGACGGCCAGCCACCGCTTCATGATGGCGTCGGACTCTTCCTTGGTCAGG
The DNA here is from genome assembly GCA_023390395.1 of Pseudomonadota bacterium. Classification (GTDB taxonomy): domain Bacteria; phylum Desulfobacterota; class Desulfovibrionia; order Desulfovibrionales; family Desulfovibrionaceae; genus Solidesulfovibrio. Next base: position 30,173 of record JAEWCY010000171.1, read on the forward strand.
GTGTTGACCGCTTTCTGGAACAGCGAGGCCAGCTCCGGCTCGTCGTCGCGGCTGGCCATGCCCAGGTCCAGGTGGGCTTCGAGGCGGCCGGCGATCTTGAGGTCGCTGAAATGCCCCTTGGCCAGGGCCTGGCTGATGGCCGGCACGGTGTCGATGTAGCCGTAGAGCCGGCCGTCGGCCACGAGCTTGAGGCCCTCGTCCACGCTCGGCACTTCCATGAGCTGCATGCCCGGATACTTGGCCCGCAGGATGTCGAGGCTGGCGTAGCCGTTGACCACGCCCAGGGTCTTGCCGGAGAGGCTTTCGGCGTTCTCGATGTAGGGGGCCTTGCTGCGCGTGGCCACCACCATGGGGAAACGCAAATACGGCGAGGTGAAGCGCAGAAAGCGCCGGCGGTCCTTGGTCTCGCCGGCGGCGGGGAGAAAGTCGCAGCGGCGCTTCTTCACCGCCTCCAGGGACTGGCTCCACGAGGCCGTGGGCACGAGCACCAGGGGCACGCCGATGCGTTCGCCGATGAGCTTCAGGAAATCCGCCCCGATGCCGACGTAGCGGCCGTTCTCGTCGATGCGCTCGACCGGAGGCCAGTCCGGGTCCACGCAGTAGGACAGGGCCTTTTTCCCGGCCAGGTACTCGCGCTCCCGGTCGGTCATGGCGATGGCCGCCCCCGCGCCCGGCGCCCCGCCCTGCGCCGCGCCGGCCTCGGGATTGACCGCCCCGTCCTTGTAGACGGGCAGCCATTTGGCCAAAAGCGCCGCCTTCTCGGCCTCGGTCACCAGGGCCTGGGCCTTCTGGAGGATGGAAGCCAACTGCGGCCAGTCGTCGCGCACCAGGGTATAGATTTCGAAATTATAATCCAACTGTCCGGAAATCTTGACGTTGGTCAGGCCCGAGGCGCGGATGGCATAGGCGGCCACGGCCAGGTTCTCCACGGCCGCGTCGGCCTGGCCGAGCGCCACCAGGGACAGGGCCTCGGGGGCGTCCTTGGTCGGGATCAGTTCGACGTCGCGGCCGTTGCCCTGGAGGTATTCGTAGGCCGTGCCTCCCCGGCCGGCGGCCACCTTCTTGTGGGAGAGCGTGGCCAGGGAATAGGCCGTGGCGTCGTCGCGGGACATGACCGCCAGGGGGAAGCGCAAAAACGGCCCCACGAAGAGGGCATAACCGGCCCGGTCCGGGGTCTTGCCCGTGCCGTCGATCATGTCGATGCGCTTCTCGCGCAGGGCGTCGAGCACATACTGGAAGTCGCGGCCGTCGCCGATCGGCTCGAACTGGAAGGCCAGGCCGGTCTTGCGGGAAAGCAGGGCGTAGTAATCGTGGAACAGGCCGCTCATGCGGCCGTCCTCGTAAATGGACAGGGGTCGCCAGTCGGTGTCGCTGTAGCGGATGACGGGATGGGCCTCCATGAAGGCCTTTTCCTCGGGCGTGAGTTCGAGCTTCTGGGCCCGTAGCGGCAGGGCCGCGAGGAGGACCAGGCAGAACGCCAGGACAAAAAAAAGCCCCCTCGCCGTCGTGGGAGCAACAGCCGCTTGCTTCCGGTACGTCACTACGCCGCTTGCCATGTGTGGAGTGTTAGCCCAACCCGACCCGTTTCCCAACAAAAAAAAGCACCCTCTAGCCGTTGGGGGCCAGGGAGAGGCGCACGGCATGGGTCAGGCGCGGCGACGGGGCCTCGCCGCGAAAACAGCCCACCACCGGGGCGGCCTCGACCGGATCGGCGGCCGCGGCCACGGCCACGTGGCGATCGGCCACGGCCAGGCCCACGGCCGGATCGAAGCCGCGCCAGCCCCCGCCCGGCAGCCACAGCTCGGCCCAGGCGTGCAGATCGCGGTCCTCGCGCTCGGGGTCGCCCTCGTGGTAGCCGCTGACGAACCGGGCCGGAATGCCCACGTGGCGGCAGGCGGCGATATAGCACAGGGCCAGATCGCGGCAGGCCCCCTCCCCGGCGGCCAGGACCGCGTCGGGGGAAAGGAGCCCGGGCTCCTCGCGGGCGGCGGAGACGAGATTGTCGGCCATCCAGCCCAGGAGCGCCAGGGCGAAGGCCTGGGGCGTGTCCGCCCCGTCCCGGCGCAGGCGCTCGGCCAGGGCGGCGGCGGCCTGGTGGGGAAGCGGCGTCTGGGCCAGGCACGGGCCGGCGGCCAGGGCCTCGGCCGGGGACAGGGGCACGGGCAGGAGGTTTTGCCGCGCGTCCAGAAGATAATCGAACGGATTTTCCCGCAACGTCTCCACCGAGGCCGTGACCCGCACGTCGAGGTGGTCGGTCAGGTCCGCGAACCAGGTCGAGAGCACGGCGTTGCCGGAAAGGTCCGTCAGGACGCAGCGGCCCACCGGCTCGGGAGAGACGGCCACATCCAGGAAGCGCACGCGCTGGCAGGCGTCCGGGCGCGGCAAAAGGCGCAGCAGGTGCGGCTCCAGGAACACGGGCCGGCCGAAATCATAACGCGTGTGGTGCGAAAGCAGGCAAAGCACGGATCGCTACTTCACGGGCGCGGGACGGCAGGCGGAACGGTCGGACACCTTGGTCAGCTTGGAGGCGACGTTGTCGATCCATTCCGACGGCAGGTCGTGGACGAGGCCGCGCAGATGCTCCTGCCACCAGGCGGAGATGTCGGCCAGGTCCTCCTTCTCGTAGCGGTGCTGGGCCAGGTCCAGGCAACCCTTGTGGTAGAGCACCACGTCGATGGGAAAGTCCACGTCCGAGGCGCTGATGCGGGTGGAGTCGAAGGCCAGGCAGCCGACCTTGAGGGCCATGCGCAACGGGTCGGAGTACTTGAGGGTGCGGTCGAGCACCGGCTTGCCGTACCCGCCCTCGCCGAGGATGTGGTAGGGGGTGCCGTGGCTGATCTCCACCCAGTTGCCCTCAGGGTAGACCAGGTAGAGCTTGTGCTGGGCGTCGCCGGAGAGCTGGCCGCCGAGGAGCGCGTGCAGGTTGAAGTGCAGGCCCGACTCGGTCAGAAACGACTTGTCCTCGGCGGCCACCCGGCGCAACTCCGCGGCGAAGGCGTTGACGGCCTTGTAGAGCTTGTCGAAGGGCGAGGGGCAGGTCTCGAGGACCTCGTCGAAATAGGTGAGGGTCTTGTCGCGCACCGAGCGCAAGCCCGAGGTCATGAGGAAGAAGGCCCCGTTGCCGTTCTGGTAGGTGGTCACCTTCTGGGCGGTGGTCAGCTCGTTGCCCGAGGTGATGCGCGTGTCGGCGATGCCGACCAGGCCCTCCTCCACGGTGATGCCCAGGCAAAATGTCATGGGCCTTTCCTTCTCATTGTTGACTGGCCGCGTCAATAGCCGGAAAGGTTGAGAAAAACGTGGCGTAGCAGGCCTCGTCCACGAGGTTCATCCGGGTCTGGAGGTCGTCGGTGAACTCGTGCAGGCCAGAGGCGAAGATCTCCTCCACCCCCTTGTAGGCCAGGTCGCCGCACAGATGCCCCAGGCGCTTCTCGGCCGGGTTGCCGAAGTAGCCCATGGGCGTGCCGGTGATGGCATGCAGGCACTGCTGGGCGCGCAGCAGGCAGGCCAGCACCGAGCGCGGGAAATCGTGGTCCAGAAGCAGAAACTCCACGATGCGGTCGGGCTGGATGCGGCCGTGGCGGCGGCGGTAGGCCTCCAGGGCGCTGATGGCCTTTAAAAGCGCCGCCCACTGCACGTAGTCGAGGTTGGAGCCCACGTCCGTGGGGTGCGGCAGCAGGATGAAGTACTTGACGTCAAGGATGCGCGAGGTCTTGTCCGCCCGCTCCACGAGCTTGCCCAGGCGCAGGAAGTCCCAGGCCTCGTCGTGGGACATGGCGTCGCCGGCGATGCCGCTTATGGTCAGGTCGCGGCGCTTGACCTCGTCGCAGAACTGGTAGGGGTTGTCGAGGATGGCCTGGCTGCCGCGGGCGGCGTCGCGGGCCAGGTGGTAGAAGGTGTTGATCTGCTCCCACATCTCGGTGGGGATGATCTCGCGGATGGTGCGGGCGTTGTCCCGGGCGTGGGACAGGCAGGAGACGATGGAGTTGGGCGAGGCCTGGTCGAAGGCCATGAAACGGATGACGCCGTCGCGGTCCTGGGAGACGCCCTGTTCCAGGAACAGGTCCCAGTCGCCCATGGCCCGCACCAGGGGCGTCCACTGCTCGGTCACGGCCCCGGGCGCGTCCAGGGTGAGGTGCCAGTTGACGTCGATGAACCGGGCGATGTTCTCGGCCCGCTCCAGGTAGCGGCTCATCCAGTAGATGGCGTCGGCCACGCGGCTCAGCATGGAAGGCTCCTTCCGTTTGGGCGGTCTTGATCGAAACGGTCCTCTCCTAGGCGGCCGGGCCGCCGAGGACCCAGGTGTCCTTGCTGCCGCCTCCCTGGGAGGAATTGACCACCAGGGAGCCTTTCCGAAGCGCCACGCGCGTCAGTCCGCCGGGGATGACGCGGATATCCTCGCCGTAGACCACGTAGGGGCGCAGATCCACATGGCGTCCCTCGAAGTGGTCGCCCACGATGACCGGCGTGCGCGAGAGCCCGACCGTGGGCTGGGCGATGTAGTTGCGCGGGTCGGCCTCGATCTTGGCGGCGAAGGCCTCGCGCTCCCCGGGGGTGGCCGCCGGCCCCACCAGCATGCCGTAGCCGCCGGATTCGGCCGCCGCCTTGACCACCATCTTGTCCAGGTTGGCCAGCACGTGCCGCCGGGCCTTGTCCTCCCAGCACAGGAAGGTCTCGACGTTGTCGAGCAGGGGCTCCTCGCCCAGGTAGTAGCGGATCATGCGCGGCACGTAGGCGTAGACCACCTTGTCGTCGGCCACGCCCGTGCCCGGGGCGTTGGCCATGGCCACCCGGCCGGCCTTGTACACGTCCATGATGCCGGGAACGCCGAGCAGCGAATCCGGCCGGAAGACCGTGGGGTCGAGGAAGTCCTCGCCCACCCGGCGGTAGAGCACGTCCACGCGCTTTAAGCCCTTGGTGGTGCGCATGTGCACGAAGCCGTCCACGACCACCAGGTCGCGGCCCTCGACCAGCTCGACGCCGGCCTGCTGGGCCAGGAAGGTGTGCTCGAAATAGGCGGAGTTGAAGACGCCGGGGGTCAGCAGCGCGGCCGTGGGCCGGGAGTTGCCCTGGGGGGCGATGTGGTGGAGCATGTCGAGCAGAAGCGGCGGATAGTCGTCCACGGGCCGGATGTTGATGGCCTCGAACACCTGGGGGAAGGCGCGTTTTAATATGCGGCGGTTGGCCAGGACGTAGGAGACGCCGGACGGGCAGCGCAGGTTGTCCTCGAGCACCAGGAAGCGCCCGTGTTCGTCGCGCACGAGGTCCGTGCCCGTGATGTGGCACCAGATGCCGCGCGGCGGCGACAGGCCCAGGCACTCGGGAAAATAGCCCGAGGAGGATTCCACCACCGAGCGCGGCACCACGCCGTCGGCCATGATGCGGCCCTTGCCGTAGACGTCGGCGATGAAGAGGTTGAGCGCCGCGATGCGCTGGACGAGCCCCCGCTCCAGCGCGTCCCATTCGGCCGCCTCGATGACCCGCGGCACGATGTCGAAGGGGAAGATCTTTTCCGTGCCGTCCTCGTGGCCGTAGACGGTGAAAGTGATGCCCATGTCGTAGAGGGCCTGCTCGGCGGCGGCCTGTCGGGCCAGGATCTCGCCGGCCGGAAGGGAGATGATTTTTTCGTAGAGCATCCGGCAGCCGGGGCGCGGCGCGCCGGAGGGGGTGAACATCTCGTCGTGAAAGGGGCCGGGGTCGTAGCCGGAAAAGTCCATTTTCTGCGACATTGGGCTGCCTCGCTGCCGTGGGAACGGTGTCGTCGCGGCCCGGGGGGTCACTCGGAAAAGCCCTTTTCGCGACCCTAGACCCTGGGCCTAATTAACTTTTTTGGTAAACTACCGGACGAAGTCCTGTCAACGGGAATCCCGCCTCGATGCTGTCCCTTCCGGTGGACAGGCGCAGCGGTCGGGCTTACCAGGAAGGCATGCGCGACGATCTCATGGAAGACCTGCTCGCGGCCATGGCCGCCCTGCTCGCGGCCGGGTTGCCCCAGGACGCGGCCGTGGCCCATTTCATCCGCTCCACCCACGGCGACCTGCCGCCGGGGCGGCTGGCCGCGCTGGCGGCCGACGCCGACGATCCCCAAGGGGCCAGCCTGGCAGAATTGCTGCTTTTCCCGGGCGAGGACACGGCCCGGGCCCTGGAGCCCTGGCTGGGCGCGGCCCGGCTCGACGCGGCCGGGGCGGCCGAGCTGGCCCGCCGCCTGGGGGAGCGCGTGCGCCGCGTCGTCGCGGTTCTGCCGGACGGGACGCGCCTGGCC
>JAEWCY010000226.1 GCA_023390395.1 Pseudomonadota bacterium
GAAAATCATGGAAAAAGCGGTCTAGGAGCGACGTCATGATCCAGGTTGAAACCCAGCTCGACGTGGCGGACAATTCCGGCGCGAAGAAAGTCAGCTGCATCAAGGTGCTCGGCGGCTCCCGTCGCCGCTACGCTTCGGTCGGCGACATCATCGTCGTGTCGGTGAAAGACGCCCTGCCCAATTCCAAGGTGAAGAAGGGCGCGGTGATGAAGGCCGTCGTCGTGCGCACGAAAAAGGAAGTGGGGCGGCCCGACGGGTCCTACATCAAGTTCGACTCCAATTCGGCCGTGCTGCTTTCCGCTCAGCTCGAGCCGGTGGGCACCCGCATCTTCGGACCCGTGGCCCGCGAGCTGCGCCAGAAAAACTTCATGAAGATCGTGTCCCTGGCCCCCGAGGTCCTGTAGGGCAGCGGCCGCGGCATCGAGGAAGCCATGAAAACGTATCGGATTCGCAAGAACGACAAGGTGATGGTCACCGCCGGCAAGGACAAGGGCAAGGTGGGCAAGATCCTCAAGATCCTGCCCAAGAAGAACGCCGTGCTGGTGGAAAAGGTGAACATGGTCAAGCGCCACACCAAGGCCAATCCCTACGCCAAGATTCCCGGCGGCATCGTCGAGAAGGAAGCGCCCCTGGACATTTCCAACGTTTCCCTGCTGTGCGACGCCTGCGCCAAGCCGACCAAGGTCGGCTACAAGGAATCCGCCGACGGCAAGAAGGTGCGCTTCTGCAAGAAGTGCAACCACGAAATCGCGTGAGGAGAAAAGGAAACGGTATGACCCGCCTGGAACAAATTTATGCCGAGAAGGTAGCCCCGGAACTGAAGAAGGCGTTCGGGTACACCTCCAGCATGCAAATCCCCCGGCTTTCCTTCATTTCGCTCAACATGGGCTTGGGCGAGGCGAGCAACAACAACAAGCTCATCGAGGAAGCCGTGGTGGAGCTGACCGCCATCTCCGGACAGAAGGCCGTGGTGACCCGCGCCCGCAAGTCCATTGCCGCGTTCAAGCTCCGGGAAGGCATGCCGGTGGGTTGCCGTGTCACGCTTCGCCGGGATCGGATGTGGGATTTCCTCGACAAGCTGATCAACTTCGCCCTGCCTCGGGTTCGCGACTTTCGCGGCGTGCCTGACCGCGGGTTCGACGGCCGCGGCAATTTCACCCTCGGCGTCCGGGAGCACACGATCTTCCCGGAAATCAACGTGGACCGCGTCGAACACGTCAAGGGCATGAACGTCACCATCGTCACCACGGCTCGCGCCGACAAGGAGGGCAAGATGTTTCTGGACCTCCTCGGCATGCCGTTTAAAAAGTAAGGAGAACGGCCGTGGCCCGCAAATCGTTGATGGTGAAAGCCAGCCGCAAGCCCAAGTTTTCCAGCAGAGCATACAACCGCTGCCCCATCTGCGGTCGTCCCAGGGCGTATCTGCGCAAGTTCGGCGTCTGCCGCATTTGCTTCCGTAACATGTCGCTGACCGGCGAAATGCCCGGCGTGCGCAAGTCGAGCTGGTAGCTTAAGGAGAAGGAAACCATGTCGGTGACCGACCCTATTTCCGATATGCTCACCCGCATCCGCAACGCCCACCGGGCCTTGCACGCGGATCTGAACATCCCGGCCTCCAAACTCAAGGCCGCCATCGCCGCCATCCTCAAAGAGGAAGGCTACATCGCCGATTATTCCGTGGCCGATGCCGCGCTGTCCATCAGCCTCAAGTACCAGGGCGGCAAGCCGCTCATCTCGGGACTCAAGCGGGTGAGCAAGCCCGGCCGCCGCGTCTACGTCGGGGCCGAGGCCATCCCCAAGGTCCAAAACGGCCTGGGCATCAGCATCCTGTCCACCTCTCGGGGCATCCTCGAGGGCGGCAAGGCCCGGGAGCTCAAGGTCGGCGGCGAGCTCCTGTGCGAAATCTGGTAAGAAGACACGTCGCGGAGAAGATGTCATGTCCAGGATAGGCAAACGCGAAATCGAGCTTCCCTCCGGCGTGTCCGTCGAGGTGGCTCCCGAGGCGGTGACGGTCAAGGGCCCCAAGGGCCAGCTGTCCACCCCCACCCATCCCAAGATCGCCTATGCGGTCGAGGGCACCACTGTCACGGTCAGCCGCGTGGACGACACGCGCCTGGCCCGGGCCCAGCACGGCCTGCGCCGCACCCTCCTGGCCAACCTGGTCGAGGGCGTGAGCAAGGGCTTCTCCAAGACCCTCGAGGTCATCGGCGTGGGCTACAAGGTCTCCACCGCCGCCGACACCGTGACCCTGGCCGTGGGCTACTCCCACCCGGTGGACTTCAAGCTGCCGGCCGGGATCGAGGCCAAGGTCGAGGGCAACAAGCTCACCCTGAGCGGGATCGACAAGATCCTCCTGGGCGAGACCGCGGCCCGCATCCGCCGCGTGCGTCCGCCCGAGCCGTTCAAGGGCAAGGGCATCAAGTACGACACCGAAACCATTCGTCGCAAGGCCGGCAAGTCCGGCGGCAAGAAATAGGACCGCACCATGAAGATGACCAAGACCCTGGCGCGCGCGCGCCGGAAAGTCCGCATCCGCAAGAAGCTGGCCGGCACCGCCGAGCGTCCCCGGCTGGTCGTGTTCCGGTCCAACCGGCACATCTACGCCCAGGTCGTGGACGACGTCACCGGCCAGACCCTGGTGTCGTCTTCCAGCCTGACCCTGGGCAAGGGCGGCGAGGCCATGAAGGCCGACAAGGAAGCCGCCGCCAAGGTGGGCAAGGACCTGGCCCAAAAGGCCCTGGAACGCAATATTGAAGCCGTTGTCTTCGACCGTAACGGCTACATTTACCACGGCCGGATCAAAGCCCTGGCCGACGGAGCGCGGGATGGCGGCCTCAAATTCTAATAAGCGCGGGAAGGAAGACGGCATGGAACAGCAGACCGACCTCGGTCAGATCGAAAAGATCGTGTACCTCAACCGCGTGGCCAAGGTCGTCAAGGGCGGCCGGCGGTTCAGCTTCAGCGCCCTGGTCGTCGTCGGCGACGGCAAGGGGTCTGTGGGCTACGGTCTGGGCAAGGCCAACGAGGTTCCGGAAGCCATCCGCAAGGCCACGGAGCAGGCCCGCAAGGGCATGATCCGCATCCCTCTGCTCGACGGCACCCTGCCCTACGAGGTGCTCGGTCAGTTCGGGGCCGGCCGCGTCATGCTCAAGCCCGCCTCCAAGGGCACCGGCATCATCGCCGGCGGTCCCGTGCGCGCCATCATGGAAGCCTGCGGCGTCCACGACATCCTGACCAAGGCCATCGGCACCAACAATCCGCACAACGTTCTGCGCGCCACCATGGAAGGCCTGGCTTCGCTGCGCAGCGCCGATTCCGTCGGCGCCATGCGCGGCAAGGCCCTGGCCACCCCGCGCAAATAAGGAAGACCGCCATGGCGACCATTACCGTGACCCTGGCCAGAAGCCGCTACGGCAACACCCCCAAGCAGCGCGCCACCCTGGCCGCCCTGGGACTTACGAAAATCCGGCAGGCGCGCACCTTCGAGAAGTCCGAGACCGTCCTCGGCATGATCGAGAAGGTCAAGCACCTCCTTGAGGTGACCGAGTCATGAAGCTGCACGAGCTCTATCCCTTCCCCGAGGAGCGCCAGAACCGCAAGCGCATCGGCCGCGGCCGGGCCACGGGCCAGGGCTGCACCGCCGGCAAGGGCAACAAAGGCCAGAACGCCCGCGCGGGCGTGTCCGAGCGCCCCTGGTTCGAGGGCGGCCAGATGCCGCTGGCGCGCCGCCTGCCCAAGCGCGGGTTCAAGAACTACAAGTTCAAGGTGGTCTACCAGCCGCTCAACCTCGACCGGCTGCTCGCGGCCTTCGAGGGCAAGGACGCCATCAGCCTTGACGACATCTACGCCCGCGGGCTGGCCCGGGCCGGCGCGCTGGTGAAGATCCTGAGCCAAGGCGAAGTCTCCGCCGCCGTCACCGTGGAAGCCCACCGCTTCAGCGCCAAGGCCGCGGAAAAGCTCACCGCCGCCGGCGGCAAGGCCGTGACCCTCGGGGTCGAGGCCGCCGACGCCGAAACTCCTACCGAATAAACGGAAGTTGCCGTGGCCCTTACCGGAGTCGAGAATCTGGCCCGTTTGCCGGAGCTGAAGAAAAAGCTCCTGTGGACCTTCGTTCTGGTGGCCGTCTACCGCATCGGCGTGCACGTTCCCGTGCCCGGCGTGGATTCGGCCGCCTTGGCGGATTTCTTCGAAAGCGCCAAGAATACCCTGTTCGGTCTGTTCGACATGTTCTCCGGCGGCGGCTTGCGCAACCTGTCCATCTTCGCCCTGGGGATCATGCCTTACATCTCCGCCTCCATCATCATCCAGCTGCTGACCGTGGTCAGCCCCGAGCTGGCCAAGATGCAGAAGGAGGAGGGCGCGGCCGGCCGCAAGAAGATCACCCAGTACACCCGCTACGGCACCGTGCTCATCACCTTCATCCAGGGCTTCGGCATCGCCGTGGGCCTGGAGAGCATGGCCAGCCCCACGGGCGCGCCAGTCGTTCTGGCCGCCGGCTGGGGATTCCGCCTGATGACCATCCTGACCCTGACCGCGGGCACCGTCTTTCTGATGTGGCTCGGCGAGCAGTTGACGGAGAAGGGCATCGGCAACGGCATCTCCATGATCATCTACGCCGGCATCGTGGCCGGCCTGCCCAGGGCGGTGCTGTCCACCCTGGACCTGCTCAAGGCCGGCGAGCTGTCGCTGTTCGTGTTGGTGCTCATCGTCGCGCTCATGGTGGCCGTGCTGGTCGCCATCGTGTTCATGGAGCGCGGCCAGCGGCGCATCCCCATCCAGTACGCCAAGCGGATGGTGGGGCGCAAAATGTACGGCGGCCAGACCACGCACCTGCCTCTTCGCGTGAACACGGCCGGCGTCATCCCGCCGATCTTCGCCTCGTCGATCCTGCTTTTCCCGGCGACCATCGGCGAATTCTCGAGCGTGCCGTGGCTCAAGGACGTGGCGGCCCTGTTCAGCCCGCAGACGATCACCTACAACGTGATCTTCGTGGCGCTGATCGTGTTCTTCTGCTACTTCTACACGGCCATCATCTTCGATCCGAACGACATCGCGGAGAACATCCGCAAGCAGGGCGGGTTCATCCCGGGCATCCGCCCCGGCGCCAAGACCAAGGAATACATCGACAAGGTCCTGGCCCGCATTACGCTCTGGGGTTCCATGTACATCTCGATCGTCTGCGTGCTGCCCATGATGCTGATCCACGAGTTCAACGTGCCGTTCTATTTCGGCGGCACCTCGCTGCTGATCGTGGTCGGCGTGGCCATGGACTTCATGTCCCAGATCGAGTCCTATCTGATCTCCCGCCAGTATGAAGGTCTCATGCAGAAGGGGAGAATCAAGGGCAGGCAGTAGAAATTGAAGAAGGTCAGGGGGATATTCCTCAAAAACGACCTTGAGATCGCGGCCATGCGCCAGGCGTGCCGCATCGTGGCCATCATTCTCGGTGATCTGCGGGATGCGGTCCGGCCTGGCGTCAAGACGATGCTGTTCGAGGAGATCGCCCGCAAGCGCTGCGACGATTTCAAGGTGAAGCCGGCGTTTCTGGGCATGTACGGATTCCCGTTCGCCCTTTGCTGCTCGGTCAACGAAGAGGTCGTGCACGGTTTCCCTTCGGAGCGCGTGCTGGCCGAGGGAGACATCGTCAGCTTCGACATGGGCGTGGTCTACGACGGCTTCTACGGCGATTCGGCCACCACGGTCCCGGTGGGGGCGGTGGACGAGGCCAGCGCGAAGCTCTTGTCGGTGACCCGGGAATCGCTCGCCACGGGTATCGAGCAGGCGGTTTCAGGCAACGACCTGTATGACATTTCGCGAGCCGTGCAGAAATATGTTGAAGGCCATGGGCTAAGTGTTGTAAGACGGTTTGTTGGTCACGGCATCGGGAGGAAACTCCACGAGAAGCCCGAAATCCCGAATTTCGAGCCCAAGGGCGCGCCTCGCGTCCCGCTCCTGCCCGGGATGGTGCTGGCCATCGAACCCATGGTGACGGCCGGCGGGCCCGATGTCGAAGTCCTGTCGGACAATTGGACCGCCGTGACCAAGGACCGCAGCCTGTCCGCCCATTTCGAGCATACGGTGGCTGTGACCAGAAACGGTCCTCGGATTTTAAGCCTGCCCGATTGAAACGACCGATACCCCAAGCGGCATCGGTTGTTTTCGTCGCCAGGAGACGGAGAGCGTCATGAAAGTGAAACCCTCGGTGAAAAAACTTTGTCCCAAGTGCAAAATCATCCGTCGCCACGGCATCGTGCGGGTGATCTGCGAGAACCCCCGGCACAAGCAGCGCCAGGGATAACGGAGGAACGTCGTGGCCAGAATCGCGGGAGTCGACCTGCCCAAAAACA
>JAEWCY010000255.1 GCA_023390395.1 Pseudomonadota bacterium
GGGCGTTTTGGGCTACTCGCCCTTTTTCTTTTCGATAAAGGAGATCGCGTCCTGGACTTTCTGGATCTGCTGGGCGTCCTCGTCGGAGATCTCGACGCCGAACTCCTCTTCCATGGCCATGATGAGCTCGGTCAGGTCCAGGGAGTCCGCGCCCAGATCGTCGACGAACTTGGCTTCGGGGTTGACCTCGCCGGCGTCCACGCCGAGCTGATCCACAATGATTTCTTTGACTTTTTCCGCGACAGACATGGTTTCCTCCAAAGGATGGGCGTATTTTTATTCCATTGATGTTGCGATTACATGTACATGCCGCCGTTGACCCCGAGCACCTGGCCGGTGACGTAGCCGGCGGCGTCGCTGGCCAGATAGGCTACGGCCGCGGCGATCTCATCGGGGGAGCAGGCGCGCTTGAGGGGAATGCGTTCGGCGAAGGCGGTCTTGACGGCGTCGGACAGGCCGGCGGTCATGTCGGTCTCCACGTAGCCCGGGGCCACGGCGTTGACCGTGATGTTGCGCGAAGCCAGCTCCAGGGCGGCGGACTTGGTCAGCCCGATGAGCCCGGCCTTGGCCGCGGCGTAGTTGGCCTGCCCGGCGTTGCCGGACTGGCCGACCACGGAGGTGATGTTGACGATGCGGCCCTCGCGGCGCTTCATCATGATCTTGGCCGCCTCGCGCAGGCAGGTGAAGGCCCCGACGAGGTTGACGTTGATGACGGCGGCGAAGTCCTCGTCCTTCATGCGCGCGATGAGCCCGTCGCGGGTGATGCCGGCGTTGTTGACCAGCACGTGCAGGTCGGCCGCTTTCAGGTGCTCGGCGAAAAAGGCGGCCACGGCGGCCGGGTCGGCGGTGTCCAGGGCGAGCGCCCGGGCGCTGCCGCCGTCGGCCTTGATGGCGTCGGCCACGGCCGCGGCTGCGTCGGGCTTGCTGACGTAGGTCAGGACCACGTCGAAGCCGTCGGCGGCGAGCCGCCTGGAAACGGCCGCGCCGATGCCGCGAGACCCGCCGGTGACCAAGGCCGTACGCATGGGCTATGCTCCTTGTCGCGCTGCGAAACCCCGGCGCGCGCTGCCGGAAAAAGGTTGCGAGGCCCGGGCGGCGAGGCCCGCCGGGCCGGCAGGGCGACACCGTAGCCGAAACGCCCCGCCTCGGCAAATGGGTTTTCCGCCCCGCGCCGTCAGAATTGCAGCAGGGCCGAACCCCAGGTGAACCCGCTGCCGAACACCCCGAGCAGCACCTTGTCGCCGGCCTTGATGCGGCCGGCGGCCCTGGCCTCGACCAGGGCGATGCCGATGGTCGAAGCCGAGGTGTTGCCGAAGCGGTCGATGGTCACCATGATTTTTTCTTCGGGCAGGGAGAGCTTTTTGGCCACGGCTTCCATGATGCGGATATTGGCCTGATGGGGGACGAACAAATCGATCTCGTCCCAGTTCAGTCCGTTCTCGACGACGATGTCGGCGCAGATGCCCGCCATGTTGCGCACGGCGTGCTTGAAGACCTCCTGGCCGTTCATCTGCAGGAAGAAGTCCTCGTCGATGCTGTCGCCGAGTTTGTACGGATGGCCGGACCCGCCGCCCTTGATGGTGAGCAGATGGCCCAGGGAGCCGTCGCTGGACAACCGCACGTCGGTAATGGCCGCCCCGCCGGCGGCCGGCGCTTGGGCGGCGACCACGGCGGCGGCCGCGGCGTCGCCGAAGAGCACGCAGGTGCGGCGGTCGGCCCAGTTGGTGCGCGAGGTCAGCACTTCGGCGGCGGCCACGAGCACCTTGGCCTGGGGGTGCAGGGCCAGGACGGACCGGGCCATTTCCAGGCCGTAGAGGTAGCCCGAGCAGCCCGCGCTGCCGTCCTGGGCCACCTTGCCCCGGATGCCGAGCTTTTCTTCCACCAGGCAGGCGGCCGAAGGCGTGCAGTAGTCCGGGGTGACGGTGTAGAGAAAAATATGCGTCAGCTCGTCGGCGTCCATGCCGGCGTCGGCCAGGGCGGCCTTGGCGGCCTGGGTAGTCATGTCGCTGACGGTTTCCCCGGGCGCGGCGATGTGGCGTTCCTTGATGCCGGTGCGGGTGGTGATCCACTCGTCGGAGGTCTCGACGATCTTTTCCAGGTCGGCGTTGGTGAGCACCTTTTCGGGCGCGTAATAGCCGATGCCGCGAATGTAGGCTTGGTGTGTCATGCGGTGGGGAACTCGCGTCTCAGTGCTGTTCGTTGGCGGCGTGGCGGCGGGCGCCGGCCAGGTCGATGTTCTTGGCCACGGCCTCGGAGAGGTGGTCGTTGGCTTCCATCTCCACGAACCGGGCGGCCATGCGCACGGCGCTGGACATGGCCTTGCTGTTGGAGGCCCCGTGGCAGATGAGACAGATGCCCTTGAGGCCCAAAAGCGGCGCGCCGCCGTATTCGGCGTAGTCCACCAAGCGCGAGAAGCGCTTGAGGGCGTTTAGGGCCAGCATGGTGCCGATCTTGCCGAAAAAGCCCCGGCGCAGCTCGCCCTTGAGGAGTCTGCCCAGGGAGGAGGCCAGGCCCTCGGCCTGCTTGACCACCACGTTGCCCACGAACCCGTCGCACACGACCACGTCCACGTTGCCGGTGAACAGGTCGCGGCCCTCGATGTTGCCGACGAAGTTCAAGGAGGACAGGCGCAGCAGGTCGAAGGTCTCCTTGACCAGCAGGTTGCCCTTGCCCGACTCCTCGCCGTTGGAGAGCAGGGCCACGGCCGGGTTGACCCGGCCGAGCATGGTCTCGGCCAAGACCGAGGCCATGACGCCGAACTGGAGCAGGTGGAAGGGCTTGCAGTCCACGTTGGCCCCCACGTCGATGATGACGCAGTGGGACTTCTCCGTGGGCATGAACGTGGCCAGGGCCGGCCGGTCCACGCCCGGGGCGCGGCCGATGGTGAACATGGCGCAGGCCAAGGTCGCGCCGGAGTGGCCGGCGGAGATGACGCCGTCGGCCTCGCCGTCGCGCACGAGGTTGCAGGCCACCTGGATGGAGGAGTCCTTCTTGCGGCGCATGGCCTCGGAAGGCTTTTCCTCCATCTCCACCACCTGGGAGGCGTGCACCACGGACACCGGCAGGCCCTTGGCGTCGTAGCGCGCCAGCTGGGCGGCGATGGCGTCCTGGTCGCCGACCAGGATGACTTCGGCCTTGCCGGCCTTGGCGGCGTGCAAAGCGCCGGGAACGACCACGTGGGGACCGAAGTCCCCTCCCATGGCGTCCACGGCGATGCGCGGCTTCTTATTCGGCATCGTCCTTCCGCAGCATCTGGCGGCCACGGTAGGTGCCGCAGCTCGGGCAGATGCGGTGGGGGAGCGTGGGCTCGCCGCAGGAGCAAAGGACCACGGCGGGAACCGGCACGTGGTCGTGGGCACGGCGCATGCCTTTGCGGGACTTGGAGATTTTTCTATTGGGGACAGCCATGGCGAACACCTCGCTTGGGGTTTAAGGTCAGGTATCGACAATCGCGCGGCGACCAGGCGGCAAAGCCGCTTCAGTTGGAGCCGCGCGGCACCTTCAAGTTCTTGAGCACGGCGAGCCTGGGGTCGCCGCCCTCGTCGGCGCAGCCGCAGGGGCCGTCGCGAAGCGGCGCGCCGCAGCGCGGGCAAAGCCCCTGGCAGTTCTCGTCGCAAAGCGGCTTGACCGGCAGGGCAAGCAGATATTGTTCCCACAAAAGGCTGCCCACGTCCAGTTCCAGGACCTTGCCCCGCCGGCGCAGCAGGCCCGGCTCCATGGCCTGCTCGCCTTCCAGGGGCGCTTCCTCGAACAGCTCGAAATCGTTCTCGATATCGAGGGTCACGTCCTCGGCGCAACGGTCGCAGGGCGCCACGACCTTGCCGGAAAGCCGGCCGCGCACCAGCGCGCCCCGGCCCTGGGGCAGCACGGAAAAGACGGCGGAAAGGCCGGTCCCCGGCGCGTCCAGCACGTGGGGCAGGGCGAATTCCCCGATGGGCCCGGTCCAGATGGCCTGGTCGGAAAACGAAAATTCCCGGCCCTCGGCCGGGACGTCGGTGATGTCGAGCCAAAGTTCGGACATGGGGTTCCTCGCGAGACAGTGAGTGCTAGTCCGAGGCCCGGGCGTTGTCAAGAAAAAGCTTGCCAAGGCCGGGCTTCCCATGTACCTCACAAAATTCTTTGCGTCACTGCGAAAAACGCGCCGTCGCCAAGAACCCGGAAAGCGCTTTCCGGCGGGCGGCCCCGCGATCATGTTTCCAGGAGGAACCACCGTCATGGCCAAGATTTGCGAGCATTGCGGCAAGAAGCCCCAGAGCGGCAACAACGTCAGCCACGCCAACAACAAGACCAAGCGTCGTTTCGAGCCCAATCTGGTCAAGGTCCGGGCCCAGCTGCCTTCGGGCGAGGTGACCACCATGACCGTGTGCACCCGCTGCCTGCGTTCCGGCGTGGTGACCAAGCCGGTCGTGCGCAACGACTAGCACGGCATTTTTCCGCTTTTCGGACGGCCCGTGAAAACGGGCCGTCTTTTTTTGCGTCTGTCGTCGTGTCCGGAATCCCTCACGCCTGTCGCCCCATGATGCGCATGCACGCAGTTCGCGGACGCGGCGCTACGCTTCGCCCGAGGCGTCCCCGTCCGGCGCGACCAGCACCCGGTCGATGCGCCGGCCGTCCATGTCCGCGATCTCGAAGGTCGCGCCGTGGGCGGCGAGGCGGTCGCCGATGGACGGGATGCGGCCCAGGCGGGTCAGCAGGAAGCCGGCCAGGGTCGCGCCGGCGAATTCCGCCGGCCAGGGCTGGGGCAGGGACAGGGCCGCCGCCACCTCGTCCATGGGCGTGGCCGCGTCGATGAAAAACGATCCGTCCGCCCGCCGCACCACCGAGGGCTCGTCGAAGCCGGCCAGCCCCGGCAGGTCGCCCACCAGGTCCTCGAACACGTCCGCCGCCGTCACCATGCCCACCACGTCGCCGTACTCGTCCACGACCAGCGCCAGGTGCACGCGCGGCGACTGGCGAAACCGCGACAGGATGTCCAGGCCGCGCATGGTCTCGGGCAAAAAGACCGGCGGCGTCAGGTGCGCCTTGAGGTCGATCTTCCCGGTGCGCATGCGGCCGGCCAGCACGTCCTTGGCCCGCACGATGCCGAGCACCTCGCCGAAATCGCCGCGCACCACCGGAAACCGGGTGTGCGGGCTGTCCAGGATCAGGCGGACCACGGCCTCGTCGTCGGCGTCGGCGTCGATGCGGTCGATGCGCGAGCGGTGGGTCATGATGACGTCCAGCGGCCGGTCGGTCACGCGCAAAAGCCGCTCCATGATGTCGCGCTCGGCGTGTTCGATGGCCCCGTGCATGGCCCCTTCGCGCAGGAGCCCTCGGATGTCCTCCTCGGTCACGGCCGCCTCGCCGCCGTGGCCGAGGCCGAACAGGCGCAGCAGGCCCTGGGTGGCCAGGCCCAAGGCCCAGACCGCCGGCCGGCTGATCAGCATGAGCCCGTGCATGACCGGCGCGGCCACCATGGCCAGCCGTTCCGGCCGGGCCAGCCCCAGGCGCTTGGGCACGAGCTCCCCGAGCACCAGGGTGACCACGGTGATGGGCACGACCACGGCCGCCAGGGACAGGCCATGGGCGTAGGGCGCAAGGAGCGGCACGGTATGGAGGGACTCGGCCAGAGCGGCGGCCAGGGTCGCGCCGCCGTAGGCGCTGGCCAGCACGCCGGCCAGGGTGATGCCGATCTGCACGGCGGACAGAAAGGCCTCGGGCGCGGCCAGCAGGCGCAGGCACAGCCTGGCCCGGGCGCTGCCGGCCTCGGCCAGGGCGGTGAGGCGCGGCTTGCGCGAGGCCACCAGGGCCATTTCGGCCATGGCGAAAAAGCCGTTGACGAGGATCAGCGCCAGGACGGCGGCCAGTTCGAGCACGATGGACGTCATGATGCACTACTCCGAAAGGCGCGTGTGCGCCGTGTTGCCCCAAGGATAACACCGGCCGGGCGGCGGGGAAAAGGGGGAGGGCGTCGATCCGCCGCGGCATCAGTCCTGCCAGAAGAGCTTGACCGGATAGCGCGCGAGGACCGCGTCGCGGCTGACCAGCGTCGCGCCCATGGCCATGGCCTGGGCCACCAGCAGCCGGTCCATGGGGTCCTTGTGGTGGGGCGGCAGGCCCACCGAGGCGAGCATGGCGTCGGCGTCGGGCGTGACGAGGCTTATGCCCGACAGCCGCACGAGTTCCTCCTTCCAGGCCGCCACGTCGTCGATGGCCAGCCGGCCCTTGGCGCAAAGCAGCGCCGCCTCCCAGAAGGACACCGCCGAGACGTGCAGTCGGCCGTCGGCGTTGGCGCGGTCGAGAAAGGCGGTCAGCCGTGGGGACATGCCCTGGCCCAGGCTCCAGAACACCAGGGCGTGGGTGTCGAGCAGGTAGGGCTTCACACGTGGTCCGTCCAGAGGTCGTCCAGGGGGGCGAACACCTCGTCGGCCGCCACGAGCAGGCGGGGCTTGTGGGACAGGGCGGCGCGCCAATCGGCCGCGTCCTGGCCGGCCGGGCACAGCCGCGCCACCACCCGGCCTCCCCGGCTCACGGCCACGGTCTCGCCGCGCTCCACGGCGTCGAGCAGGGAAAACAAATGCTTGCGCAAATCGGTGGTCGTGGTGACGCGCATGGCCGCCTCCTGTCTGTACAACGTTAATTCATAATGTACATCGCTTCGCCCTGCGTCAAGGGCCAGCAAAAAGCCCCCGGCCGCGAGGATGTCGCGGCCGGGGGCCTGATGCCGAAAACGTCCCGCCTACAGCGCCAGGGCCCGGTCGATGCGCGAGAGCACCCGTCGCTTGCCCATGACCTCCATGGTCTCGAAAAGGCCGGGGCTGGCCGTGCCGCCGGTGATGGCCACGCGGATGGGCTGGGCCAGGAGCTTGAACTTGATGGCGCGCTCTTCCATGTAGGCGTGCACCGCCTGCTCCAGGCCCGCCTGGTCGAAGGGCTCGATCCCCTCCAGGAGCGTGCGCACGGCGGCCAGATGCCCGCGCACCTCGTCGGTGAAGAGCTTTTTCACCGCCGCCATGTCGTAGACGAGATCGTCCGTGCGCACGACGAAGCATTCCGCCTTCTCGGCCATCTCGGCGATGGTCTGGGCGCGCGGCTGGAGCAGCGGCACGACCCTGGCCAGGTACTCCAGGTCCTGGGAGGGCAGGCCCTTGCGCTCCAAAAACGCGTTGACCAGCACGGCCAGGCGCGCCGCCGGGCTCTCCTTGATGTAGTGGGCGTTGAGCCACAACAGCTTGGCCTTGTCGAAGACCGCCGCCGAGCTGCCCAGGTTCTCGGTGGAGAAGAGCTCGACCAGCTCCTCGCGGGAAAAGATCTCCTGGTCGCCGCAGGCCCAGCCCAGGCGCACCAGGCCGTTGAGCATGGCCTCGGGCAGAAAGCCCTCGGTCTCGTACTCCATGACCGCCGTGGCCCCGTGGCGCTTGGAGAGCTTCTTCTTGTCCGGCCCGAGGATCATGGGCACGTGCCCGAAGCGCGGCAGGGGAAAGCCCAGGGCCTTGTAGATGAGCATCTGGCGCGGCGTGTTGTTGAGGTGGTCGTCGCCGCGGATGATGTGCGTCACGCCCATGGTGGCGTCGTCCACCACCACGGCCAGGTTGTAGGTGGGCGAGCCGTCGGCGCGGCGCAGCACCATGTCGTCGAGCTCGGCGTTGTCGATGGACACCGAGCCCTTGACCATGTCGTCCACCACCGTGGCCCCGGTCACCGGGGCCTTGAGCCGCACCACCCGGCCGGGGCCGGGCCCCAGCCCCGCCTCGCGGCAGCGGCCCGAATACTTGGGCTTGAGCCCCTTGGCCCGGGCCTCCTCGCGCATGGCCTCCACCTCCTCGGGCGAGCAGGAGCACCAGTAGGCGTGGCCGTTGGCCAGCAGCTTGTCGATGTGTTCATTATAAAGGTCGAAGCGCCGGCTCTGGTAGGTGATCTCGCCGTCGTGGGAAAGCCCCAGCCATTCCATGGCGTCCAGGATGGACTGGGTCATGTCGGCGTTGGACCGGGCCAGGTCCGTGTCCTCGATGCGCAGCAGGAACTTGCCGCCGTGGTGGCGGGCCAGCAGCCAGTTGAAGATGGCCGTGCGCGCGCCGCCGATGTGCAGGTAGCCGGTGGGGCTCGGGGCGAAACGGGTGACGATGGTGCTCATGTCGGCTCCAAGGCGAAAACGGGAGCTCCAAGCGGAACTCCCGGAAAAAGGCAGGGTCGATGGCCGGCGCGCCGGAAGGGAAGCGGCGGCCGGGGCTTCGGGAGACGCTTGCGGGCTAGACCGATTCCACGGCCTTGACGCCCGGCACTTCCTGCTTGAGGATGCGCTCGACGCCGCTCTTGAGCGTCATCTGGGACATGGGGCAGCCCTTGCAGGCCCCGGTCAGGCGCACCCGGACAATGCCGCCGTCCGTCACCTCGACCAGTTCCACGTCGCCGCCGTCGGCCTGCAGGGAAGGACGGATCTTGCCAAGCGCGGCCTCGATCTTCTCTCGCATCGTCTCGCTCCTTGCGCTTCGCCGGCTCGGGCCGGCCTTGGGGCCGGGAGGTAGCGTCTTTGGCAGGCGGCGTCAACCGGCCCCCCGGCCGGCCAGGGATGGGCAAAGCGGCCAAGGCGTGCTAGAGGGCGGGCAACCTGACATGCCCGGCCGCCGCGCCGGGGATGGAGTGCCTGGATGCTCAAGAAAATCGTCTCCCTGGTGCTGTTCTTCTCCCTTTTCCTGACGATGCTCACCGCCCTGGTCGTGTACGTCGCGCCGGCGGACCGCGTGGCCTCCTGGTCCAACTGGTCCTTCCTGGGGCTCTCGCTTGCGCGCTGGCAGGGGGCGCATCTCGGCATGGGGCTGCTGTTCATCGTGGCCGGCCTCACGCACCTGGGCTGCAACTGGGACAACCTCCTCGACTCCCTGCGCGACGACGACGGCGTGGTGGTCGTTTTTACCCGACCCTTCTTCGCCGGGCTCCTCGTGGCCGTGGCCGTCTTCGTCTGGGCGCTGTCCGGACTGCCGCCCGTGCGCCAGCTCGTGGCCTTCTCGGACTTCCTCAAGACCCGGGCCGTGGAAACCTACGGCGAACCGCCCTTCGCCCTGGCCGAACGCTCGACCCTGGCCGACCTCGCCCGACGCATGGGCATGGACAACGACAAGGCTCTGGCGCTCCTGCGGCTCAAAAACATCAAGGCCGACACCGCCGACCTGACCCTGGCCGAGATCGCCCGCCAGAACGGCGTGGCCCCGGGCGGCGTGTTCGAAGCCCTCAAGATGGTCATGGAGCCCTCGGGCGGCCAGACCTCGGCCGGCCTGCCCAAGGACCCGCCCCCGGGCCTGGGCCGGCGCAAGCTCTCGGACATCTGCGAGGAATACGGCCTGGACCAGACCGCCGTCCTGGGCCGTCTCCAAGCCGCCGGCATCAAGGCCCAGCCGGCCCAGACCCTGACCGAGGTGGCCAAGGCCAACAACGTCCTGCCCATCGCCGTCTACGACGCCCTGCGCGGCGAAAAAACCGCCACGGCCGTGGTCGTGGAACCGGCTGCGCCCGTCGCGCCGGCCGAACCGGCCCCCCAGCCGGCCGCCAGCGCCACGCCCATCCAGCCCGTGAACCCCACGACGCCGGCCGCGCCCGCGCCGGCTCCGGCCGTCCAGCCCGCCGTCCCCGCGCCCCAGACGCAGC
>JAEWCY010000273.1 GCA_023390395.1 Pseudomonadota bacterium
AGCAGAAGTATGGAGAATGTACTTCTGTAGAAGATTCTTTGGAGCAATATATAGGGACTTGGAATTGGAAACGTGTAAAATTGGTTTTCTTTATTGACGTGGATTCTTCTGCTTCTGAGATTACGTACACCTATAAGATAACGGAGAGAGAGTACGAGACGTACTTGAAAGAGAAAGCTGGAGCAAAGAAGGACCAGTTTTAACGGCAAGTTGCGTCAGTTGGGTTCGACATGCCACGCGGCAATTCTATACTATTTTCAGATGAAATAGCTGCGACGCGACTTGAAACGAAGTGACCTCTCAAAAAAATGAAGGAACCTGCATTTTGGGGAAACGAGTCAAAAAAACTATAAATTAAGTAATCGCTACCCAGTTATGATTTGAATGGCCATCTTCGGAATAGAATTAGCCTGTGTCAACATAGCTGTCGCTGCTTGCGTCAATATTTGTTCTCGAACGAAGCTTGTCATTTCTTCAGCGACATCGACATCTGATATCTGTGATTCTGATTGCTGAAGATTTTCCGCCTGAATCTGAAGATTTGTGATAGTATTTTCGAGCCTGTTTTGCGTAGCCCCAAGGTTAGCCCTGGTTAAACTTACTTTTGTACCGGCATTTGTTAATTTATCCAGATAATCTTGCGCCTTTTCTTGAGAGTCAATGCTGAAAACAGGAGCAAATCTTTGCCCGAAAACTCCCCAAGAACTCCCATCTTGGTCCATGGAGTGCCAAACTGCCACGACTCCTCCATCAGTTAATCCAGCAATAGAGGGTCGATCCTGGTCATTATTCGATTCTGTACTAATTTTTACTTCTTTTCCTAGCGCATTTCCGTTACTGTCAAACTGTTGTCCATAAATTCCATAACCACTACCATCTTGGTTCTGCGACGCCCAGGACAACATAAATCCCCCACCAGCTAGGCTAGTGGCCGATGGTTCTTGTTGATTCAGAGTTGTATAAGAATTAGCCATCCTATTCGAACCCAATCTATTCCCAGTTGAATCAAACATTTGGTAGAAAATATCGTTTGTTCCTGATTGATCAGAAGAATAGGCTACAACAAAATTACCATTTTCCAGCGTTGTAATCTTTGGATCAATCTGATTTCCTGTCTGGACATCATTCACAATTGCTTCCGCCGTTACTGGATTTCCATCTGCACCATATATTCGCAAGTAAACGTCATTTGTGCCATTCTGATCTGACCGCCATGTTATCGCATATCCTCCATTCTGTAGACCTGAGATACTTGGGGTATGTTGTGTTCCAGGAACTGAACTCACTAACATTTCAGAACCGACAGCTGCGCCAGTTTTGTCATATTGTTGCTTATATATATTCGCATCGCCAGTATGGTTAGACATCCAAGTGGCAACATAACCACCATCGGGTAGCCCTGTTATACTTGGATTATTCTGAGCATTCGAAGTCGAAGTATTAACTAAAAACTCATCCCCTTCCGGTTGCCCTGCGGCGTTATATCGTCTAGCGAACACCCCCCAACTACTAGCATCAGGAGGTTGTGAGTCTGAATTCCAAGAAACTAAGAAGCCGCCATCCGCAAGACTTGTCGCCGTGGGTAAGGATTGTATCCAAGTAGTGTAGCTATTAACTTGAATATCACCAGTTAACACCTTTCCATCTTTATCATAAATTTTAGCATATATACCAAAATCGTCTCCGTCTTGACCAACTGATTGCCAAGTTGCAACGTAACCACCATTTGCAAGCCCTGTTACAGATGGGTTCGCCTGAACACTTGCTGTATATGAATTCACCTGAAATTCAGACCCATTTTCATCAACTCCATTCGGCTCAAGAATAGCGCCCACCTGACAATTGCTTATATTTACATAGTAATAATCTTCAGCCGATGAATTTCCTGTTCCAAAGTGAATCTTCGCAGGTCCAGCAGAATCCAAACTTGTTCCATCATGAGCAGCTGAGACGGAAGGATTTGACCATCCCCATGCTCCGGTAGCATTTGCCAAAGAATTATCAAGCAATTTTATGCCATTGAAATCTGTAGCTACGGCTATCCTTTG
Organism: Pseudomonadota bacterium; assembly: GCA_023390395.1. Taxonomy (GTDB): domain Bacteria; phylum Desulfobacterota; class Desulfovibrionia; order Desulfovibrionales; family Desulfovibrionaceae; genus Solidesulfovibrio. The sequence goes on from JAEWCY010000273.1 coordinate 2,049, forward strand.
AATTTCACTGGCCATCGCTTGAAACTCTGAAGATATTATTATCCTTTGGTCGGATGTATATGTTCCTGTAGCTGCTTGTTCTGCTAATTCCTTCATACGAATCAGTTTTTCATCAACAACTTCTAAAGCACCATCTGCTGTTTGTATCATCGAAATCGCATCGTTGGCATTCCTGATTCCCTGATTCAGGGTGGCAACATCCGACCGCATAAGTTCTCGAACGGCAAGCCCTGCTGCGTCATCGGCGGCGGTACCGATCCTCAGGCCAGACGACAACCGCCGCGTCGAAACACTGAGTTCCTGGTAGTGATTCCCGAGGTTCCTTGCGACGTTAAGCGCCATCAGGTTGTGATTGATAGCCAGGCTCATAGAAAATTCTCGTAACAGACTAACATAATGAGATTCTTCTGAAGCTGGTCCCGACTGGCCCAAGCGCCAAAACGGAAATCTTTACCATCGTAAAAGTTTATATTCAAAAACTATACCCTGACTGCTTTTCCTGGTGACTGCCTCCCCGTAAAGAAACTACGGTGGGGTAACTCCATGGAAAGTTTGGAAAAACAGCTAGGGAATCGGATAAAGACCTTAAGAAAGCTGCGTGGTTGGACCCAGGAAAATTTGGCCGAGCAGGCCAAAGTTTCCGTCCAGCATGTGGGCGAGATCGAACGCGGTGACGGGAATCCGACGCTTCAAAGTCTGGAAAGACTTTCCAAGGGATTTGGCATCACGGTTTCGCAGTTGCTGGCCGTGGAGGACCCTGACCAGGAAACCGAGCTGCTCCGGGACCAGATATGCGAAACGGTAAAGGAGATGCCGGCGGCGGAACTCAAACTCTTGCAGGGTGTGATCAACCTTGCGAAAAGCTTGTCATTAAGGATGAAATAAGGTTGTGAACGGCACGCGGTAATTCTATACGATTTTCAGATGAATTAGCTGCGATGCGCTTTGAGACAAGTGGTGAAAAATTGTCAGAGAATCGCTATTTCTCGCTAGATTGTGGGAGATTGAAAAGTCATACCCCGGATTTTTGAGCACCCGCTGTCGAAAATCTGGGCTGAAGTGGGAAATCGCTTCCAAACCACTTCAACCTAGCCAATCAGCGCCTCCCCCAATTACGCGGTTTCCCGCGTTTTTGACCTTAATCGTCCTTGAGATCATGCTTGGCCGCTAATTTTTTTTCCTTTCTCTTTTTTCGAGAATCTTCTGCGGGGTCAAAGTATCTACCACGTTGCCTAGCTACTCGTTTAATCGCAGGCAAAATTTCATCATATTCAAAATCGCTGTCCCCACGCTTGATAGCCAATTTCCTTCTTTCGTAAACTTCCTTGTTCTTATACACGCCTTTCTTATTCAAATAGCTTTCCTCAAGACTTTTGAGCAACCGCCTTCTGAGCTCTTCATTAATTTCTGGCATCAATTTTTCTATCATCTTGTAGTGCATAAGAGTTGAGCCATCTTCCCATTCTTTATCAGCCTTTGGGCCGACAAGATACAATACGCTCTTTCTTATGGCGTGATATTTTGAAGCATTTCTTTTGCCAGATTGCTTTACAATGTATTCTTTATATTTATCCGAATCACAAAACGCGTATATATTCACAAAATCCAACCGAAGCAAAGACGAAATTGCCATAAGGAGAGCTTGGATGTTTCCCCAATGTTCAGACGTCTTTACTCTTTCGATAATTCCAACTCTTGCTTTAACCACAACAAAATCATTGAAGTTATCTTTAACCATCTTTGCATCGTCTTCATTTTCTCGAACAAACTCCCAACAAGCGTGCATATCCGAATTTATTTGTTGAATTATAGCTCCAACGTCAGAAAAACAATTTAATTTACTCTCACCAAGATCATCGGGGACATGGTAACAAAAAACAAGATCAGATTTGATCAAACGCGGCGCTTTACGTCCCTCACTCTTTTTCTTTGCCTTCTTCAAAACTGATTCAACATTTTTTAACGGCGAAGAGCGAAGTAGTTTTTTCAATTCTGTTTCATAAGATTCAATAAGCTTCCATAGCATTTCAATTTCAGAACATTCCCTTTTGAAAAAGCTATCTTTGTTAACATTTCTTGTCAAAGACCGCAGAAAAAACGAGCTATCTTTGTAATAGTTATAGATTTCTTCATTGAGACCTTTTTTCTTTCCCATAACATCCTCCCACAGCCAAGCCGGAACAGACGCTCTCTCAATGGGCTGATTTTTCGTACTAAACTCCACCGTACTTCGCAACCTACCCCGCCCGACTTTTTCGGGACTCCTTTGTTACCCACATCGGTATCCCCCCTCTCCTGACTCACATCGGACCCATTTCCGACGAGGGTCACATCAAATCCCATGCTTCGCGGGCCGTGCTAGGCCCACTTTCAAATTGAAAAAGGAGGGTCACCAAATGAGTGACATCCCGGCGTCGGATAAGCCCCGACAAAAGAACCAGGCGAGAATCATCCACCGCCCCAGCGCGGTCCAGATGACTCCCGTTTGGCCGGTTGAGGAACCCGGTCCGCATTTCGACCCCAATGCGCCCCATTGGGTCGAAATGTCGGAGAAGGACAATGCCCCCAACAAACCCGCCAACGGCATCGCTGAAGAAGTGGTTGTGGCCCCGGTGGCTACCCTGAACACCGCGCCGGCGGATGACGCCACCGTGTCCACGGATACGGCTTCGTTGACCGAGCACGAACCGAAGGACCAACCGGAAGGACCCCAAGCGGGTGCGGCGGCAGCCCAGAATGCTGACCAGGAAGCCCCCGCCACCGCGTCGTCCAATACTGATGATGCGGGTGCCGGCGAGGCGGGGGAGTCCACCTCCGAGAGCGAGGTTGTGCCAGCTGCCGCGCTGGATGCAGACAAACCGACTCAGAACACCACCGACACCACCCCGGCCTCGTTGGAGGAGAAGGAGGTTGGCGCTGGTCAGCACAAGCCCGCTTGGGAAAAGTCACCTCCGGCTAATGCCAAGATGGTCTCTCAGGTCGTGTCGTCCTTCTTGGACGGCATGACTGAAGAAAATGCTTCTGAAGAAAGCAGAAACAAAGCTCTGGCCAATTTCAACGTCTTTCGCCAGGCGATCAGAATCACCGTGGAGGGGAAAAAATCCCTCACGGAGAAGAGATGCTACCTCGATGAGATGCTCACTATGACGTTGCCCATCGAGAAAAAGGCGAAAGCGTTGAATAGCGTCATTAGCATCATGCGCGGTGACGCGGGTCAAGCGATGAAGAAGGGTATCCCGCACGGCGAGTTCATTCCCTTCCTCAAAAAAACATTCACCCAGCAGCGTGTTCGTAAAATCCAAGAGGACATGAGCATTTCGAAGATCAAAGGCGTTGAACGACATTGCGCCTTTGGACCGACGCTTCTCCTCAAGATCGCTGCTATCATCAACAAAAGTAACGAGCTCAGCAAGCTGTCTGACCCCATTCAGACCATTTTGGACAAGGTCCAAAATGACACGGGGCTCCTGGAGCAGAGCTACGAAACCCTGGCCGATATCGCCATCGCCGACTTCAAGTTGAAAAAGGCGCAGTTGGTGATCGACCTGGCTACGCTGCGGGACTTCATCGCGGCTGGATACACGCTCGGGAGCAAAGACATCAAGGAAATGCTCGCGATGCAGCAGGTGAAAGAAGAGGCCTTGGCGCGTGGAGAAGACGCCCCTGATCCTTCTGACTTCCTTGTGGCCGTCACCGAAAGTGCGGGAACCCGCGTTTTTGCTCTGACCGGTACCCCCACTGAGGAAGAAGAAATGGACGCGACGCCGGACTTGCCGCCAGCCATCCCCGAAATCAACAGCACCCTGGTCAAAACGATCGAGACCCTCACACAGGCGCTTCGACTGCCGGAATTCCCGCAAAAGGATGTGGACCGTATTGCGGTTCGCATCTTGATGGAAGTCCTGAAGCGGATCGACGACGCAACCAACCAGTCCTGAACCCTGTATCAGCGGCGGCTCCCCGGGGATCAACCCGGGGGGCCACCACGGAGGACAAATGGATTTTGATCTGTACCTTTCCTCACCGTTTGGCCCAGCCCTGGATGAAGTTATCCAGCGCTGTCCTGGTATGAAACTTAATATCCTGCTGACAATGGCCAAGATTCCGCCCAACTTCGAGACGGTTATGATCCGCTACCAAGGGATTATCCACAAGCTGGCGCTCGATTGTGGCGCATTTAGCCTCAACAACTCCAATCTTGGAATCACAACCTTGCAGCTCTTCATGCGCCTGATTGCATTTGCCAAGGCGAATAAGGAGCGCTTCGATCTGCTGTTCAGCTACGATCCGAACCATGCCCCCGACAGCTTCGAAGAAAACCAGGCCTACCTGCTGGAACTTGAGAAGGAGGGCTTGCCCGTCGTGCCGGTCATCCACAACATGGAAAATCATGAAGTGGATACGCTCATTCAGGCCGGTTACAAGTACGTCGCCATTGGGAGACAGCAGAACAAGACTAACCCTAACGTGCTTTTTCCCGCCGTGGTCAAGCTGCTTAGCCACGGGGTGCTGTCGCACCTTTTCGGCATTACGGACTTCAATTTGCTCGCCGGCTGCCCGGCAGCATCGTGTGATTCAAAGTCCTGGCTGGACGATGCCAATACCGGCGTCGTTCGGTTCTGGAATCCGGCCAAACCGGGGGAGAACAAAACCGACATTCTCTACTTCCCGGACAAACAAGGCAAGACGAAGCAGGGGACGCACGTCTACACCCAGTACGAGTACCTTGACGAGTTCAAACGCTTCCTCGGCAACTACGGCTTGACACTACACGATATGCTTGGGCTGCGCGCTGGTATTTATCGTCAGTTCCTGGGCATCATCTACTACCGGACCTTGGAAGACGTGGTAACGGAAACCCGTCGAAAGAACCTGATCTTCCTCTAGACGGTAGTCTCCTTACACAAAGGGGTGGTCAGAAATGGCCACCCCTTTTGCATTTAAAAAGCAAGGAACCTATAAAGACAATCACTCAATAGCAAAAATCTTATCACGCGCCGCCTTTTCTTCCGTTGTCTTTGCAGCGGCAACGGTCGCATCAAGGTCAATTGTAAACGAAGCTTCATCGATCAAACGCATGCTTGATTTAATTTTCCTTGGCTTACCTAAATCATCTGCGAATTCAATATCAAAGGCCATAACTGCGACTTTTGTCGCTAGGCTATTAACCTTTCGCACAAGAGGAACATAATCTTCATCTCCAGCAAACAAAACCAGGATGTCAAATTTTTTATGAACGGCCAGGTCATACGCCTCCAAAGCAAGCCAGACATCAATCCCCTTTTCCTTGAACTTTTCAGTATAAAAATCTTTTCTAAGTTCATACGAGTGAATAACCGTATTATTCCTCATCAAAAGCTCATCAATAAGCCTCTCCTTTCTCATGAACAAAAATGCGTCATTTTGATCTTTTTTTACTTCTCGCAGTTGAAACTCAGTCATCCTACCCCTAAAAAAGTGAGATTCAATTATTTTACACGAACCTATATCCCGAACAGATTCGTGCCGCGCTACAGTATTAATAATAAAATTTTCCAGGCCAGGAAAATCAATAAACCGTGCAATGCTATGCTTGAATCGGTAGTAATCAGAAACTTTCAAGAAAAAAGTTCCATCATAAAAGACCGCAACCCTTAAAATCTGATTCCCTGAATCAATCTTCATACACCTCTCCAACAACATTTAGGTTAGGAATCCAACACGGAAAAATGAGTTTGCAATACACCAGCGTCAGACTGATGACAGGTAAACAACGAGAAATAGTTAAGCACAAATCATGCCATGACAAAAACAGGCTTTGGGGAAAATTAAAATTTTAAATAAGTGCTATAGTTGTCTACAAGGACCTTTTCAAAGGAATCGTATGCGACCTCACTGCATGTCAAAGAGCGCCCATCGACTGAAAATCCACATCAATAGGGGTTTGCCAACTGACACCCAGATCGAGAAATTGTCTCAGGATAACAGAGCGATTTAAGCAGATTGGCTGAAGCGCCCCAGTTTCTACCCGGCGGCATCGTCACCAGCAGTCATCAGCATGGACTCCCCATAGACTGGCTCGACTTCCCCCGCCAACCCCCATGACCAGCTGCGACCCCTTCCCCGCTCCCCCTGGATTGTCTACGAGACAGGCCTGGTCCTCCCCGGTCAGCATACGTCATCACCTGAGACAGAGAAAAAGAGAATAAACAGAAAAGGCTCGGCTACCCCTCTTCCCTCGCATTTGATATAAAAAACAGTGTGCAAATAATATCTATAACATCCCCATCGACAGCAAAAGCTCTATCAGGCCACGTCGCCAACAACAGCAAATTGATCGGTTACAAATTTTACAACCAAAAAGTAATTTCCATAGATTAAAAAGTTTTTAAGGACAAGCGCCTGCACGCTATATGGTTCCGATATAGTTACAGCAGATACGCAAGCATTGACGGCAATTATCTGTCCTGTCTTATTCGCAAGCGAAAGCATTTTTACACAGCTATTTGCGAAACTATTTAAACTTAGCAAATTCCATATCTTTAAAAAATTCTTTTCAAATTGGAGAAAGATAAGCAAAGTTTGTTTCAAAAGTTGCTGAAAGTTTCTTTCGTTCCTTTAACAGGAAAAGTTTCTTCTCCTTCAACATTGCTAAACTATTGTGAGACAGGAGGGGGTGCGTAAGCAACCCCCCTCTAATATATATACCTTTTTTGACTTTGCTTTCTAAAAGATTTTAACGGGTTACAGCAGACAAACGCATTTTGACTTTGACTGCCCCAAAACAGCTTTAACCCCACAAAATCTTTAGATTTTCAGCAGACAATTTTGATTTTGACGACAATTGCCTGCTTGTCTACTCCCCAGATTTTGACTGGAGATACAATATACTTGGTCAAAATGTGTAGGTCTTAGAGCCTGAAGGACCAGTCACTTCTTTGATGATACCATCTTTAACGGCGCGTTTGATGTCATTTCCAGCAGTTCCTTCAGAAGGAGGATCATTTGGCCTCTCCTTCTTGTAAATCTCAATGATCGCATCTTTCAATTGTTTTTGAGTCGTAGCTGTGCCGCCAAGAGTCTGCAATGCGTCGACAACAACAGTCATTTTTTCATCTACTTTAGCTGTTTTCCCAACAGAAGTGGAAAGTGCGATAGGATGAAACCGCAAATCTTTCATTGCCAACATCATCTTGGAATTCGACTCGTAACTCCTTGCTTTCTTTTGAGTGAAAAGGTGATGAGCTATTTGCTTGAGGTTGCCATCCTTATCTTTTTTCTCTTCAACAAATTCCAATTCCCAGGTATTTGCTGACCAGTCACCGATGGCGCTTGCACCACGTCCACCACCGATTCCCTTTTCAGGCCGGTATTTCCCATGGTGATGAATCATTAACGGCGTAATTTTGAGCTTATCGCAAAAGTCAAAGAAGTCATCAAGAAAACGTCGCATTGCGTCGTTAGAATTTTCATCTTCATCGTGAAAGCTAATCAATGGATCAAGGACAAGGATATCAAAATTTGTTTCTCCATGGATTCGTTCTATGGGTCGCTTAAGTTTATCCGCGTTAATATTACCAGAAGATCGAACATCTCCTTTCTTCCCAAAGAAAAGCAACCTATCCCGAATAACATCCTTTGAAATAGCATAACTCTGGGTAATTATATCCATTCGCCGTTTCAAACTTACAAGCGAATTTTCCGACTGGACGAATAAGACCTTATGAGCACTTGACGTAATTTGGAATCTATCCAGAAGCCCATTCTGCGGAGGAAAGATAAGGTCCATGGCAATTTGTAATGTCATAACCGACTTCCCTGACCCGCCAGGACCAGTGATCAATAACGGCTCGTTCTTTGGCCAAAAGTTATCTATGAGAAATTCGAAATTTTGAGGAGAGCTCAAAACATCCAGGCCGTTCATGTAATCGTATTCAGAATCAGAAGAAG
>JAEWCY010000092.1 GCA_023390395.1 Pseudomonadota bacterium
CGGTCCAGGTGGCCGCCGTGTCGCCGGCCAAGGCCGAATCCGCGCCGGCGGCCCCGACCGCCGCCGCTGCGACGCCCGCTCCGGCCAAGGTCGCGGCCGCGCCCGTGCCTGCGGCCAAGGCGGTCGAGATCGCCGCCGTCATGGAAGGCTGGCGCGCCGCCTGGGAGCGCGGGGACATCAACGCCTACATGGCTTTCTACGCCGATGGCGCGCGCCAGGGGAACCTGCGCGGCAAGGACGCCATCCGGCGACAGAAGGAGGGCGTGTGGCGGGGCGTCTCGCCCGGGCGCGTGGGCATCACGGTGGTTTCCGCCAGCCCGTCGGGCGAGGGCTTCGCCGTGGTCTGCGCCGAGGACTACCAGGCCAAGGGCCGCCGCGAGAGCAAGGGTTTCAAGAACATCACGCTCGTTTCCTCCGGCGGCCGGCTGCTCATCGCCCAGGAACGCTGGACCAGGAACAAGCCCGACGACGTGGCCGACGTGAGCCCGGTCCAGGTGGCCGCGGCGCCGGCCGTCCCGGCTGCTTCCGCGCCCGCGCCCGTTTCGGCTGCGGCGGGCGAACCGGCTGCCGCGCCGGAAAAGGCCGCCGCGCCGGCAGCGCTGCCGGCCAAGGCCAAGGCCGACCGCTCGGCCCAGGTCGCGTCCATGATCGAATCGTGGCGCACGGCCTGGGAAAAGGGCAAGGTGGACGACTACGCCGGCTTCTACGCCGCCGACGCCGTGCAGGGCGACCGGCGCGGCCGGCAGTCCATCCGGGACCAGAAGGCCGGGCTGTGGAAGGACAAGGCCCCGAGCGAGGTCGCGCTGTCCGACGTCAAGATCGCGCCGCGCAAGGACGGGTTCGTGGTCACCTGCGTCCAGGACTACCAGAGCCGCGACGGCGGCCGGGACCGTGGGCTCAAGACGCTCTACCTCGCGCCCTCGGGCAACGGCTTCGCCATTGTCGAGGAAAAATGGAGCCGGCTGTAGATGGCGTCCGGTGAAAAAATCGACATTCTCATCCTGCGCGACGCGGCCGGGGTGCGCCGTTTCCGTCTGCCGCTCCTGTTTTTCCGCCTGCTTTGGATCTTCCCGCTGGTCCTGGCGGCGCTTCTGGCCGCGGCCGTGGCCGTGGGCTACCACCTGCGCCGGGACAACCTGGAGCTGGCCGGCAAGGTCAAGGCCATGCACGGGGAACTGGACGCGGCCGGCGAGGGGCTCATCAAGCTCCAGAACATCGAGATGATCCTGCGCGCCCACGACGTCACCGGGCTCGAGACCCTCATCGGCTCCTACAGCGCCGCCGACCCGGGCTGGTGGAAGCCCCGGGCCGAGGAGGAAAAGCCAGGCAAGCCGGAACCGCGTGAGCGCGAAGCGGCCAAGCCCGATCTGGCCCGGCTCCTTTCCCGCGTGGACGCCAACCAGGCCGGCATCGACAACCTGCGCGCCCGCATCGACAACAAGAAGCTCCAGCTCAATTTCGACCTGAGCAACGTCACGCCCCAGACCAACCTGGTCGGCCGGGTGGAGGCGGCGATCATCGCCAACGACGCCACCCTCATTCCGCTCAAGCCCGAAAAGGACGAACTGTCCTTCCAGATCCAGCGCTTCAAGCAGATCGCCGCCAGCCTGCCCCTGCCGGTCAGGATCGAGGCCAGGGACGTCTACGGCGTCAAGCTCGCCGTGGTCGATCCGTCGGGCAAGGTCGTCTTCGCCCAGGTCTACCCGCTGTCCAAGGAATAGCGCCCGCCGCAATGCCCCGTTTCTACGTGAACCTCAATCTGCGCGTGGCCGACCGCGAGCCCGCCTTGTGGGCGCGCCATCTGGACGGGCGCGTGCCGCCGGAGCTGGGGCTCGATCCGGTGCTCATGGACGCCAAGACCCCGGCCTGGCACCGGGAGGCGGCCCGCCGGCTGGACGAAGCCGGTCTGCCGCGCACGCTCCACCTGCCCTTTTTCGACCTCCAGCCCGGCAGCGCCGACGCCCGCATCCGCTCGGCCAGCCGCGACCGCCTGCGCGAGGCCATGGACACGGCGGCGATCTACGCCCCGGACCGGCTCGTGGGGCACTCCGCCTACAACCGCTTCCTCTACATCCGGTCCTTCGGAGACTGGGCGCAACGGGCGGCCGACACCTGGGCCGAGGCGCTTTCGGTCTGGCCGGAGCATCCGCCGCTTTGTCTGGAGAATACCTTCGAGACCGATCCGGACACGGTGTCCGGGGCCGTGGCCGCGCTGCGGGAGAGGCTTCCCGGGGCGGCGCGCGAAAGGGTCGGGGCCTGCTTCGACGTGGGCCACTGGTTCAGCTTCGCCGGCGGCAAGGCGCTTTCCAACCTCGACGCCTGGCTGGACGCCCTGGCCCCGTATCTGCTCCACCTGCACCTGCACGACAACGACGGGTCCTTCGACCAGCACCTGGGCCCCGGGCAGGGGGAGATTCCCTTCGCCGCCATCCTCGACGGCCTCTCGGCCCGGGGCCTTCGCCCCACGGCCACCTTCGAGCCCCACGCACCGGCCGCCTTCGCGGCCGCCCTGGCCTTCGCCGCCTCCCGTCCCGACTTCTTCGCCGGCTGATTTCACCGTCTCACGGTCGGCCTGACGGGAAGCCGGGCCGTTCGACCCGGACCGCATACCGCGGGTCAGGCGTCCGGATCGGCTTCCCCGCACGCCGGGCGCGGCCCGGCGGCCGGCGGCGTCTGCGGGAACGCATCCATGGGCAGGATCCGGTGGGCCGGCGTGGTGTTGAGCAGGAGCCGCGCCACGTCCGGTCTGGCGTAATGTCCGGCCGGATCGGCAGCTGTTTTGGCGATGCCGATGGCGGCGAAATCAACGTCTGCGTAGAGGATGCCTTCCTGATCCTCCGGGATCGGTTCGCAAAGCGGCGCGCCGTCCGGGCCGAAAATCATCGAGCAGCCGCCGCCAACGGGCAGGAGTTCCCGACGCAACGGCGTGTCGCACAGCCTGGCGACGAGCTCGGGCGTGGCGACCTGAGTCGGGGCCAGCACGTAGCACTGGCCTTCCAGGGCGTAGATCTGGCTCGTCGCCCAGGTCATTTCCGGCCCCAGGGCGTAGGACTTGCCCTTGTACAAGGACAGGCAGGGCCAGGCCGCGATGTGGATCGCCTCGTTCTGGCCGTACATCGCGTACTTGAGCAACGGCTGGAGGTGTTCCCAGCAGTTGAGCGCCCCCACGCGGCCGATCGCCGTTTCGGCGACCTGCAGATGGCTGCCGTCGCCCTCGCCGAACACGCACCGCTCCGCCAGGGTCGGCTTGAGCTTGCGGCGCAGGACAAGGGGTTCGCCTTCGGAAGAGAGCAGCATCTGCCCCATATAGAGGCTGCTTCCGGAAAGTTCGCTGTAGCCCATGCAGACGAGGATGCCGTTGTCGGCGGCCGCCTGGCGCAGGGCCATGTCCTGCGCGCTTCCGATCACCAGGGAATTGTCGCGGTAGCCCGGCATGTGGGCCAAACCTTCGATGGGGGCGCCGAGCCAGAAAAAGAACGGATACCCCGGCAGCCAGACCTCGGGGAAGGCGATGAGCCGCGCGCCGTTGCGTGCCGCTTCCTCGATCAGGCCGATTCCCTTTTCGATGGACCGATCCAGATCGAAACAGACCGGCGCGGCCTGGACGCAGGCCACTTTGACGTTCGATTTCCTGATCATGCCGTTGCTCCTTGTGTGCGTTGCCATGCGGGTGTCGGGGGCCTCTCGCGGCGCTTCGACGCTGGAGCAATATGCATTCCATATAAATAATAATGCTATATCAAGGCATTACGCCAGCAGTGTTGGCTCCTGATGGCAGCAAAAGGAGACAGGGGTGTCACGACTGTAAACAAACAGAGGAGGGGATTTTCGACTTCCCGGACGGGACCGGGCGGACGGGCGGGGACGGGAATCTGACGGGAGGAGCCGCGTGTGCAAAGCGGATCGGCTGTTTCCGGGGAGAAGGCGCGCCGGGGATCGGGTCAGCGCAGATACATCGGGATGTTCATGAACAGATCCCGCGTGAAGTTGATCATCTTGTCCATCATCCAGGGGAAAGCCAGGAGCAGGGCCAAAAACATGGCCAGGATCTTGGGCACGAAGGTCAGCGTCATCTCCTGGATCTGCGTGGCCGCCTGGAGCACGGAAATGACCACGCCGACGACCAGCGACACGCCGAGCATCGGCAAGGCTAAAAAAAGCGCCGTTTCGATGGCCTGTCTGGATACGGCCACGACCATGTCGGGCGTCATGTCGTCCTCCCCCTTCCGTCACGTCGCGAACGAGTTGACCAGCGACCCTACCATGAGTCCCCAGCCGTCCACCAGCACGAACAGCAGCAGCTTGAACGGCATGGCGATGGTCGCCGGCGGCAGCATCATCATGCCCATGGCCAGCAGGATGCTGGAGATGACCATGTCCAGGATGAGAAACGGGATGTAGATCAGAAAGCCGATGGTGAAGGCGGTTTTGAGTTCGCTGATCATGAACCCGGCCGCCAGCATCACCGTCGGCACCTCGGACTTGTCCTTGGGCCGCTCCATCTTGGTCACGGTGTAGAACACCGACAGGTCCTTCTCCCGCGTGTGCTTGAAAAGAAACTCCCGAAGCGGGGCCTCGGCCTTCTTGAGGGCCTCGATGAAGCCGATCGTCTCTTCCATGTAGGGGGTGATGGCGTCGTCGTAGATGGCCTTGCCCGTGGGGTACATGATGACGCAGGTCAGGAAGATGGCCAGGCTGGCCAGAATCTGCGTCGGCGGCACCTGCTGCACGCCCATGGCCTGGCGCAGGAAGGAAAAGACGATGATGATCCGGGTAAAAGACGTCACCGTCAGGATGAACGACGGCGCAAGCGACAGCACGGTCAGGGCGAAAAGCACCTCGAGCAGCGTGGCCACGCGCTCGGGCTGGTTCTGGCCGGCGGCGAGGTTGAGCGAAAGCGTGGGCGCGTCCTGGGCCAGGGCCGGCGCGGCGAGAAAAAGCGCCAGCACGGCCAGGGCGGCCAGGGTCAGGCTAAGCCGGGGAAGCAGGGCCGCCGCCTTCCGGAGGCCGCGTCCTGGCCGCCAGGGCGGCGGCGAAACTCTGCTGGGGTTGGGGCGTGTCGTCATCGTCGGCCGGTTCCTCGGTAAGCAGCGTGATGGCGTGGTCGGTCACGCCGAGAACGAGGTTTTTATGCAGGAATCGGACCACGATGATGCTCTTTCGCGGCCCGAGGCTCAGGTGCGCCTGCAGGCGCAGCAGGCCGCCGCGCCCGGCCGGGCCGATGCCCCACCGGCCGCCGAAGCGCTTGAGCAGCCAGTAGGCGGCGTAGATGACGGCCAGGACCAAAAGCAGGGCCAGGGCCATGTGCATGGCCGTGCCGGCCAGCCCGAAGTCCGTGGGCGGGGGTGCGGCGAGGGGGGCGGCGGGATCAGGCAAGCTGCTTCACCCGTTCGATGGGGCTGATGATGTCCGTGAGGCGCACGCCGAACTTCTCGTTGATGACCACGGCCTCGCCCCGGGCCACCAGCTTGCCGTTGACGTAGATTTCCAGGGGCTCGCCGGCCAGCTTGTTGAGTTCGATGACCGAGCCCTGGCCGAGCTGGAGCAGTTCGTTGATGAGCAGCTTGGTGCGGCCGAGCTCGGCCGACACGTCCAGGGGAATGTCCAGGATGAAGTCCAGGTCGCGGCGGACGTTTTCCGGTCGCGGCGCCTTGGCCTCCTGCGTCAGATTCTTGAACTGGGCCGAGGCGCTCTGGCGCGACAGGGACTCCTGGTCGCGCTCGCGCTTGATGGACTGTTCTTCCTCGTCGGCCAGGGCGGCGGCCCATTCGGCGGCCAGCGCGTCGTCCTCACCGGGCTTGGGGCCGGTGGAAGGCTGGTCGAACAGGGCGTCGATGTCGGATTGGGAGGCCGGCTTCTCGTCTTCCTGGTCATCCAGGGCGGCGGCCCACTCGGCCGCCAGCTTGTCCTGATCGATGTCGTCCGGAGCCATGGAATGTCCTTGCGCCGCGGCGGGTTATTGAATGACGAAATCCGTGAAATAGACCCGGGCCACCTTGGCCTGGCCGATGGCCTGGTTGAGGCGGTCGACGATCTCCTTGCGCAAAAGGATCTTGCCCTCAAGGGTGGACAGGTCCTGGGAGGTCTTGGACGAGAGCAGCATGAGCAGGGCGTCGCGGATCTTGGGCATGTTGGCTTCGAGCAGTTCCGGGTTGCCGGTCATCTCCACGTCGAGCACGAGCTTGAGGTAGCGCCGGGCGCTGGGGTCGGCCAGGTTGACCACGAAGGCCGGCAGGGGGACGTTGTTGGACGGAGCCTTGTCCTTGCCTTTCTCGCCGTGTCCGCCCTTGGCTTCGCCGTGCCCGCCCTCGGCCTTTTTCTCCTCGGCCTTGGGCGCGGGTTCGGCCTTCTTCTCCTCGGCGGCGGGCTGTCCCTCGGCCGGGGCCTCGGCCGCCGCCGGCGGCTTGGCCGCGAAGAACTTCAGATAGGCGAAATAGCCGCCGCCGCCCAGGACGAGCAGCAAGACGACCAGGATGACGTATTTGAGGAAGCTTTTTTTCTTCTTGCCCTCTGCGGGGGCTTCGGGAGCGTCGGCCATGGCTTTCTCCGGGCGTTGGCGGGCCTAGTACTGTCGTGCGCCGAAAAGATCCGTGCCCACGCGCACGTGGGTGGCCCCTTCCATGACGGCGGCCTCGAGGTCGCCGCTCATGCCCATGGACAGCATGGGCAGCGGCCGGCCGAGGCGCTCGGCCAGGGCGTCGCGCAGTTCCCGCAGCCGGGAAAAGGCCGGGCGCGCGGCCTCGGGGTCGTCGAACACCGGCGGAATGGCCATGAGCCCGGCCAGCCGCAACCGCGGCATGGCGGCCACGGCTTCGGCCAGTTCCGGCAGCCCGTCCGGCGACACGCCGGATTTCTGCGTTTCGCCGGCCAGGTTGACCTGCAGGCACACGGTCTGGATCAGGCCGGCGTCGCCGTTTCTCTTTTGCAATACCTGGGCCAGCTCCACATTGTCCAGGGTGTGGATGCAATCGAAGCGTCCCACGGCGAACCGGGCCTTGTTGCGCTGGAGGTGGCCGATGAAATGCCAGGAGAGCCCGGGCGGCGCGGCCTCCATTTTGGGCAGGGCCTCCTGGATGTAGGATTCGCCGAAAATCCGCTGGCCGCAGGCGGCCAGGGCCGCCACCTCGGCCGCGTCGTGCAGCTTGGAGACCGCGACCAGCGTCACTTCCCCGGGGTCGCGGCCGCAGGCGGCGCAGGCCGCCGCGATGCGCGCGCGCACCCGGTCAAGCCGGTCTTTGGCAGACGTGTCCACGAACCTTCTTCCTTCCGGGCCGGGCCGGTCATTGGCCCAGCCCAAGCTCCCGCAGCAGGGCCCTGTCGTCGGCCCAGTCCGGCTTGACCTTGACCCACAATTCCAGAAAGACCTTGGACCCGAGCATCTCCTCGATCTCGATCCGGGCCTTCTGGCCGATGTCTTTTATGCGTTCGCCGCCCTTGCCGATGACCATGGGCTTGTGGCTCTCGCGGGCGACCAGGATGGAGCACTGGATTTTCGTCAGTCCCGGCCGGGACTTCTCGTCCCAGTTCTCCACGGTCACGGCCGTGGAGTAGGGCAGTTCCTCGCCGAGGGCCAAAAAGAGCTTCTCGCGCACGATCTCCCCGGCCAGAAAGCGCACCGGCGCGGTGGAGACCTCGTCCGGGTCGAACTGGTGCGGCCCCTCGGGCAGGCGGGCGACGATGCCGGACAACAATTCTTCGACGCCCTTGCCCGTCAAGGCGCTGACGGGGAAGAGTTCGGCCCCGGGCAACGCCTCGCCCACGGCGGCCAGCACCGGCAGCAGCCGGGCTTTTTCCTTGACGAGGTCGCATTTGTTGAGCGCCGCCAGAACCGGGACGTCCCCGGCGGACACGGCCTTGGCGATGGGGCGCAGTTCCGGGACGATCCCCTCGGGCCGGCGCACGAACTGGGCCGCGTCGAGCAGCACCAGCACCAGGTCGGCCTGGGCCAGGGCGGCGTAGGCGCTGCGCAGCAAAAGCGGGGCGATGCCGCGTTTCTGACGGTGCAGGCCCGGGGTGTCCAGGAACACGATCTGGGCGTCGCCTTCGGTCAGGATGCCGCTGATGCTGTTGCGCGTGGTCTGCGGCTTGGGGGAAACGATGGAAACCTTCTGGCCGATCAGGCGGTTGAGCAGTGTGGACTTGCCGGCGTTGGTGGGGCCGAGCATGACCACGCGGCCGAAACGTTGGACGTGCTCCAAGGGCGTCTCCGGTGCGGCCGACGGGGCGGCCGCGTTTTTATTTCTTAAAAAGTCAAACGGAAAATGCGGAAATCAAGGAGTAGCCCGGGGCCGGGCAAACGGCAACCCTTGCCTTGGCCCCTTGGGGTGGCTATAGCACGCCTGCCATGGGAAAGGACCTCATCATCGTCGAGTCGCCGGCCAAGGTGAAAACCATCAAGAAGTTCCTCGGCAACGCCTACGCCGTGGAAGCCTCGGTGGGCCACGTGCGCGATCTGCCCCAGAAAAAGCTCGGGGTGGACGAAAAGGAAGATTTCGCGCCGCAATACCAGATCATACCGGGCAAGCAGAAGGTGGTGTCCAAGCTCAAGGACGCCGCCGCCTCCGCTGCGACCATCTATCTCGCACCGGACCCCGACCGCGAGGGCGAGGCCATCGCCTGGCACGTGGCCGAGATTTTAAAGGACGCGGACAAACCCATCCACCGCATCCAGTTCAACGAGATCACGGCCAAGGCCGTGCGCGAGGCCCTGGCCCATCCCCGCGACATCAACGAGAAGCTTTTCCTCTCCCAGCAGGCCCGGCGCATCCTGGACCGGCTGGTGGGCTACAAGGTGTCGCCGATCCTGTGGCAGAAGGTCAAAAGCGGCATCTCGGCCGGCCGCGTCCAGTCCGTGGCCCTGCGCCTGGTGGTGGACCGCGAGAAGGAGCGCCGGGCCTTCGTGGCCGTGGAGTACTGGAACTTCAAGGCCCGCCTGGCCGCCGACGTCCCGCCCGAGTTCGAGGCGGAGCTGGTCAAGTTCAAGGGCAAGAAGCTCGAGATCGGCAGCGCCGAGGAAGCGGCCGCGGCCGAGGCGGCCATCGCCGGCAACCCCTTCGTGGTGGCCGAGGTGGCGGAAAAGGAGCGCAAGAAGTCCCCGCCGCCGCCGTTTATCACCTCGACCCTGCAGCAGGCGGCCAACCAGCGCCTGGGGTACTCCGCCAAGCGCACCATGGGTGCGGCCCAGAAGCTCTACGAGGGCCTGGAGCTCGGCGACCGGGGCACGGTGGCGCTTATCACCTACATGCGCACCGACTCCACCCGCATCGCCGACGAGGCCCGCGACGCGGCCCGGGAATTCATCGTCGGCACCCTCGGTCCGGACTACTACCCGGAAAAGGCCCGGCACTTCCGCGCCAAGGCCGGAGCCCAGGACGCCCACGAAGCCATCCGGCCGGTGGACGTGAACCTCACCCCGGCCGACGTCAAGGCCCTTTTGCCCAAGGACCTCTTTTCGCTTTACAAGCTCATCTGGGAACGCTTCGTGGCCTCTCAGATGCGCGAGGCCCGGTTCTGGGACACCACGGCCGACATCGCGGCCGGGCCCGGGCTGTTCCGGTCCAAGGGCCAGCGGCTCATCTTCCCCGGCTACCTCAAGGTCTACGGCCAGGAGGCCGGAGACGAGGCCAAGTCCCTGCCGCCCCTGGCCAAGGACCAGGAACTCAAGCTCCTGGAGCTCAAAAAGGAGCAGAAGTTCACCCAGCCGCCGCCGCGCTACACCGAAGCCTCGCTCGTGCGCGAGCTGGAGGAGAAGGGCATCGGCCGGCCCTCGACCTACGCGGCCATCATTTCCACCCTGCTCGACCGCGACTACGCCCGGCTCGAGGACAAGCACTTCGTGCCCTCCGAGCTCGGCGAGACGGTGTCGGACCTGCTGGCCGAGCACTTCGTCAAGATCATGGACGTGGGCTTCACGGCCGGCATGGAAGAGGCCCTCGACGCCGTGGCCGAGGGCCGGGGCGACTGGGTGGGGCTGCTGCGGGACTTCACCGGCGACTTCTACCCGACCCTGGCCAAGGCGGCCAAGGACATGGCCAAGGTCAAGGCCGGCAAGGAAACGGACGTGGCCTGCGAGCTGTGCGGCAAGCCCATGGTCATCCGCTTCGGCAAGGCCGGCGAGTTTCTGGGCTGCTCGGGCTATCCGGACTGCAAGAACACCAAGGAGTTCGACCGGGCCCCGGACGGCGCGGTGGTGCCCCGGGAGCGCAAGCCCGAGGAGACGGTCTCGGTCGGCGTCTGCCCCCAGTGCGGCAAGGATTTGGCGCTCAAAAAATCGCGCACCGGCAGCCGGTTCATCGCCTGCACCGGCTGGCCCGAGTGCAAGTTCACCAAGCCCTTCTCCACGGGCGTGGCTTGCCCGCGCGAGGGCTGCACCGGCACGCTGGTGGAGAAAAGCTCCAAGCGCGGCAAGGTGTTCTATGCCTGCGACGCCTATCCCCAGTGCGATTTCGCCCTGTGGGACTGGCCCGTGCCCGAGCCCTGTCCGGTCTGCGGCTCCAAGGTGCTCGTGCGCAAGAAGACCCGGGCCGGCGAGGTCATCGCCTGTCCCAACCGTTCCTGCCGCTACACGCGCCCCGTGGGCGGGGCCAAGGACGAAAAGGACGAAGGGTAGGGGGAGCGCCGGCGGCCGGCAAAGGTCTCCCTTGGCGCGCCCGCCGGGCGCATTCCGGGAAAGCGTCCCGTCCCGCCGTTTCGAGGGAAGGCCGTCCCCGCCGCAAGGGCCTTGCGCCCTGGCCCCGACCCGTGGGCGGGCCAGAGCGAGCGGGGCGGCGGATCAGTTCTGGAAGTAGGCCACCACGGCGTCGCGCGTGGCCTTGGACAAAAGCTTCAGGCGCAGGAAGACGTCGGGGTGGTTCTGGAACACCCCGGCCAGGAACAGGAAACGCGGGTCGTTCATCTTGTCCGCGCCCTTGAGTCCCCCCTGCAGGGCGTTTTGCACCGTGGCCTCGAAGTCGTAGCCCGCCTTCTTGAGGGTGGAAGCGTAGAGGACGCAGGCGCGCTCCTCGTACTCCTTGCCGGAGATCTCCTCGGGCAGGGCGCGCTTTCCTTCCTCCACCTGCTTGAAATAATTGTACACGTTCTGCCTGTTGAAGGGCAGGCTGCGCGCCGTTTCAGCGGCCATGGCGCTTGTTGCGGCCCAAAGCGTGGCCACGGCCAGGAGCAGGGCCAGGCCGAGCAGGGCGCGCCGGCTCATTGCGGGGCCGTCCCGCCCGGGCCGGAGCAGGGCGCGTACAACGGCTGGTAGAAGTAGCTCAGGGTGCCGGCGTCCTTCTCCCTGGAAAATTCCATGCGGATGAGCACGTTGCCGATGGGCCAGCCCAGGTCGTCCGGGCGCTGCTCCACCTGGACCGGCTCGGTGTACTTGGCGGACAGGAACTTGCGGATGGCGTCGTAGGCCTTGCGGCCCTTGTATTCCACCATCACGGCCGAAAACTTGTCCTGGCAGAAGCCGTAGACCACGTTGCTCAAAAAGGCGTCGCCGATGCGGTAGACCACGCCCTCCACCGTGGCGTAGGCGGCCTGGCCGTCCTTTTCCACCACCGTGAGGTCGGGCACGGCGGACATGGGCGTGCCCCATTTGGTGCCGTGGAAGGCGTTGGGCTCCTTGATGACCTTGCCCGGCGTCTCCACGGTCTCGTGGGGCGTGGTCGCGGGTTCGGCCTTCTTGGCGGGCGGATGCTTGGTCTGGGAGGACTTGGCCGCGGCCGGGCCGCAGGCGAGCAGGCAGCACAGGGCGGCCAGGACGAGGCAGCGTGTTTTCATGGGCGGATCGGATTGGGGGTGTTTCAGGCCGAAGCGGAAAGGATCATGCCCCGCAGGGTCACGGCCATGATGTCGCTTTGCACGCTGCGGCCGCTGGACAGGAAGTGGGCCAGTTCCTCGCGCCGCCGGTCGCCGGCCAGGGACATGTATTCGAGGATCATGCTATTGATCGCGGACCCCGTCAGCGGGGTGATGGTCAGGCCTTCATTGGACGAGGACATGGCGCGTCGCTCCCTTTTCCCGTGTAGTATCTCCCCGCCGTGGGATTGGCAAGGGAGGCAGGCGCCGACGTTCATGGCGCGACCAGGGCGGTCATGGAGGCCAGGCCGTCGGTCAGGATTTCCCAGAAGGTTTCGGGGTCCGCCTCGGTCAGGTTGAAAAGGGGCAGCACGCGCTCGTCCAGGCGGGGAAACCCGCCCGCGGGCAAAACACGCACGCCCAGGGCGTTGGCCATGAAGTCCGCGGCGTGGACCGCCGCGGTGATGGGGTTCTCCGGGCAAAGCCCGGGGTCGTGGTGGGCGGCCACGGCCTGGCACAGGGTGTCGGGCAGCCGCCATTTGACGGCGATGCGGCCGCCAAGGGCCGCGTGGTCGAAACCGAGCTCCAAGCGTTCGGCCGCGTCCATGGGCAGTTTGCGGCCGACCGTGCGGCCAAGCGCCGCCCCGGACAGCCCCGGCTCGGCCACGGCCAGCATGAGTCGGCCCATGTCGTGGAGCAGGCCGGCCACGAAATAGCGTTCCCCACCGCGCTCGCCCACGCGCTCGGCCAAGGCCCTGGCGAGCAGGCCCACGGCCACGGCGTGCCGCCAGAAATCGTCCATGGACAGGAGTTCCGGCTTGGGCGTCTTGTCGAAGGCCCGGGCCAGCATGGAGCTGGCGGCCATGGTCTCGATCTCCCCGAGCCCGATGACGGCCACGGCCCGGGTGACGGTCTCCACCCTGGCCGAGGGGCTGAAAAGGGGGCTGTTGGCCAGGCGCAGGACATAGGCGGCCAGGGCCGGATCGCGGGAGATGGCCGCGGCCACGTCCGCGTCGGTGCTCATGGGGTTTTGCGTGACGCGCCGCAGGGCCAGGTAGGCCTCGGGCAGGGGCGGCGGATTGATGTCCGCCAGGGAAAGCGGCGCGGCGAAGAACTGGTCCTCTTCGGCCGGCGGCAGGGGAGCGCACGGCGTCATCCCGGGCTGCCGGGGTTCGCCGAAGGCCAGGAACCGGGCGGCGAAGGCGACGCCGGGCGAAGCCTCGCCGGCGGCCCCCGTGTTGCCTTTGTTCGTGGGCGGAGGCGGGATGACGGACATGGCGCGGCCTGCTCCCTGGGTAACGACTTTTTCCATGCCTAGCCCATTTCGCCCTGACCGGCAAGAAGCGGAGAAGCTATGGATTCCATCGGATTCCTTGACATTCCGTACGCGCCGGATAAAGAAATGGTACACGCGACAATTCGGGAACGCCCATGTTCAAGCAAAGGGTCGGCGAACTGGCCGCAAGGCCCCACATCGTCGCCGCGGACGCCACGGTGACCCAGGCCGCCGTCATGATGGCCCGCGAGGGCATCAGTTGCCTGGCGGCGGTGCGTGGGGCCAGGGTGGTGGGGTTCCTGACGGAGTCGGCCCTTGTCCGCCACCTCGGCGTGGACCTCGATCCCGACACTTCCATCCAGGATCTTCTCGTGCGCCCTTCGGGCGGCGTTTCCCGCGACATGACCGTGCAGGAGGCGGTCCGGGTCATGCTGGACCGGCGGGAACGCCACCTGCCCGTGATGGACCACGGCGGCTCCATGCTGGGCCTGGTCACGGAAAAGGAACTGGTGGACGCCCTGGCCGTGGACTTCATGGTGGAAAGCGCCGTGTGCAGCGACATCATGCGCGCCGACCCCCTGACCCTCGCGCCGGAGAGCCCCGTGCGCGACGCCCTGGACCTCATGCGGTCCAAGGGCGGAAGCTGTGTCCTGGCCGTGGCCGAGGGCCGGCCCGTGGGCATCTTCAGCGAGCGCGACGCCACCTCCAAGATCATGGGTCGGCCCGAACGCCTGCAAGAGCCGCTGGCGGCGCACATGAACGCGCCGGTCATCAGCGTGCCCCAGGAAGGCATGGTCTACAAGGTCATCCTCTTCATGCGCCAGAAGGGCGTGCGCCGGGTGGCCGTGGTGGCCAGGGACGGTTCCCTGGCCGGCCTGCTCTCCCAGCACGACATCCTGACCTACGCCCGCCGCATGGGCTAAGCCCGGCCGGCGCGGCCCGCCCCCCCCTCAATCGACCTGACGCCGGCGCGTCAGGACTCCGACACGACGGCCTCCGCCGGGACCACCCGGGCGTAGACCGCGGCCAGGGCGGCCAGGAAGGCGGCCTGGACGTCGGCCGCGGCCACGGTCCGGCCTTCGAAAGCCAGGTCGCGCGCGGCGCAGGCGTCGGCCGCCACCGTGACCGCGTAGCCCAGGTCGAAGGCGGCCCGCACCGTGGCGTCCACGCACATGTGGGTCATCATGCCGCACACGACCAGCCGCTTGGCCCCCCGGGCCGCGAGCTGCGCGCCGAGCGCCGTGTCGCGGAAGCTGTTGGGGAAGGCCTTGGTCACCACGGCCTCGCCGGGCCGCGGCGCGACGCAGGCCGCGATGTCCGCGCCGGGCGTGCCGGGCAAAAAAAACGTCGCGTCCGGGCGGGCGGATTCGTGACGCACGTGCACGATCCCGGCCCCGGCCCGGCGGAAACGCTCCAGCACCAGGGCGGCCTTGCCGCCGGCCGCGACCGCGCCGCAAAGCTCCATGGCTCCGCCGGGAAAATAGTCGTTTTGGATGTCCACCAGCACCAGCGCGGCGTCCGCCAAAGCGGCATGATTCTCGTCCATCTCGCCCCCCCTGGTCCCGGATCGACGCGATCCGGTCTTTTTTTCACATTCTTGACGCCAAGTCGGCCTTTTTGGCAAGAATCAGCACTGAACCGATCAGATTGCTCCCTGTACCGCGTCGCGCGGGGGCCGGCAACGTCGCCGGCCGTGGTCCCGCGTCCAGGCGGCGCGGTTTCCACCCGGCCGACGGGCCGGCGTCGTTTCAAGGAGGCAGGCCATGGCCGTGACCCAGAAATGCCAGTACGCCCTGCGGGCCCTG
This sequence comes from Pseudomonadota bacterium, assembly GCA_023390395.1. Lineage (GTDB taxonomy): Bacteria > Desulfobacterota > Desulfovibrionia > Desulfovibrionales > Desulfovibrionaceae > Solidesulfovibrio. The sequence goes on from JAEWCY010000092.1 coordinate 14,860, forward strand.
TTCGAACTGGCCCGGCGCAAGGGCGACGGACCGATTCCGGCCGGCGGCATCGCCGAGCGGCAAGCCATTCCCAGGCGGTTCCTGGAAGTGATCCTGCACCAGTTGCGCCAGGGCGGGTTCGTGGATTCCCAGCGCGGCAAGGACGGCGGCTTCTACCTGTCCCGGCCGGCCGAGGACGTGACCGTGGGCGAGGTCATCCGGTTCATGGACGGCCCCCTGGGCCCCGTGGACTGCCACAAGGAGCGGCCGGGCCAGGGCTGCCCCCTGCGGGGGGAGTGCGTGTTCAAGGGAGTCTGGGACGAGGCGCGCCAGGCCCTGGAGCGGGTCTACGACGCCCGCACCCTCAAGGACCTGGTCCGGGAGAAGCGGCGCAGGGAGCTGGAGGCGGCGGAGCCGCCCTACGTGATCTGATTCCGGCTCGCCTGAAATCCCTAGCCGTGGAACATCTCGGCCGCCCAGGCCAGGGCCTCGAAATGGGCTTTCGAGGCGAGCTCGGGCGCAAGGCCGAAGCGATGCAGGGCCTTGGCGGCGCGGGGGGCCGAGCTGCCGTCGAAGCCCCGGCACAGGGCCAGGCAGGGGGCCACCGGGCTCGGCAGGCCGAGCAGGGCCTGGCGGATGCCCGCGTCGATGGTCACGTCGGCCAGGGCCTTGTCCATGGGCACGCCCAGCATGGCGTCGAGCAGCGACAACAGGCCGAGCAGGCAGATGTTCTGGCCGTGGCGGCACTTCTCCCCCCTGGCCCGGTCGATCAGGGCCAGGAAGCGGCCGCGCACGGCCGAGGCGAAGGCCAGCTCCCGGTCTCTGGGCGTGGAGCCGAGGGAGGCCAGGATGTTGACGGACAGCCAGCTGACGAGCGCGCTTCTGCCCAGAAGCCGGATGGCGTAGTCCAGGGACTCCACGGCCTGGCCCCGGTAGAAGCGCGCCGTGTTGACGTGGCGCAGCAGCTTGTAGGCCAGGGACACGTCCGCGCCGAGGATCTCCCGGACCTTGCGTTCGTCGATCTCAGGGCGCGACACCTCGGCCAGCAGGGCCAGCTTGGTCGTCTGGTTGGTCGGCAGGGCCCGGGCGGTGATGACCTGCGGCCGGCTGTAGTAGTAGCCCTGGGCCAGGGGAATGCCGCGCGCCCGGCAGAAGGCCACGTCGGCCTCGGTCTCCACCTTCTCGGCCAGCACCGTCTTGCCCGCGCCCAGGCAGGTGGCCACCACCGCCTCCAGGCGGCCGGGGTCGTCCCGCAGGATCAGGAAGTCGATCTTGACGTAGGTCACGAAGGGCATGATCGGATCGAAGGAAGGGTCGCCCACGTAGTCGTCCAGGGCCAGGACGAAGCCGGCCTTTTGTATGGAGCGGACGAGTTCCGTGAAGGCGGCGTCGCAGGTCACGTGCTCGAGCACCTCGATGACGAAGCGCTCGGGGTCGAGAAAGGTGTGGTAGCCCTTTTCCAGGATTTCCTTGGAAAAATTGATGAAGATCTTTTTTTTCGGATCGATGTCCCGGGAGATGGCCTCGATGCCGTTGGCCAGCACGGCCAGGGTGGCCTCGTCGTCGCTGGGCAATATGGCGGCGTTGGGGCCGCCTACCGTGCGGTAGAGCAATTCATAGCCGAAGACCCCGCCGTCCAGATGGTAGATCGGATGGCGGGCGACGGCGTAGTTGCAGTCGAGGGTGCACTGTTCGACAGAGTCCATGGTGCGCTTTCCTGTTGCGACGGCACCGCGCGGCACAGCGGCCGCGGATGCCGCGCGCAACCCGGTCCCGGCCCTGGAACAGCATTGCGGGCGTGCCAAGCCAAAACTAGGCTATCCCAGGGAGAATGACAACGGGTTACCGAAGTCGTGCAGGTCCTTGAAAAAAACGTTCCGCCAGGTCCGGCGGGACCACGGCGGCCCCGCCCGTCGCGCCCGGGGCGAGCCGGCCCAGGCCGCGTCCGAGGAGCCTGCCCGGGGTCGCGGTCAGGGCCTCGAGCATGGCCGGGGCGGGGAAGTCGGGAAAGGCGGCCCAAAGGGCCCGGACCTCGCTCCACAAGTCGAGGTCGTCGTTGGAGGCCAGGCTGTCCGTGCCCAGGCACAGGGGGACGCCGGTGGCCAGCAGGGCCGGGGCGTCGGCCGTGCCTACGCCGATGCGGGCGTTGCTGCGCGGGCAAAGGCACACGGCCGCGCCCGCATCGGCCAGAAGCCGCCGGTCGGCGGCGTCGAGATGCACGGCGTGCACGGCCAGGACGTCCGGCCCGAGGAGCCCCTGGGCGGCTGCCTCGGCCACGGGCGATCGCCCCGGCGGGGCGTAGCCGCGCGGCAGCACGCGCCCGGCCAGCAGCGCGGCCAGGGGGCCGGTTCCCGTTGCCAAAAGCTCGGCCTCCTCGGCCTGCTCGGCCAGGTGCAGGCAAAAGGGCGCGCCGCGGGCGCGGCAGGCGTCGCGGGCGCGGCGGAGGTTTTCCGGGCTCGTGGAGTAGAGGGCGTGGCCGCTGGCCGCCGCGGCGAGGAGGCCGTGGAGCGGCGCGGCCGCGTCCAGGGCGGCCGGGACCGGCGGTTTTTTCGTGTCTTTCCAGCCGAAGGCTTCGTGGCAGACGAGGCCGGCAAGGCCCGCCCCGGCCAGGGCGGCGGCCACCTGGGCCCCGGCCCGGCTGCCCACGTCGATGGTCGCCCCCGTGCCCGTGGCCGCCATTTCCGCCACGGCCCGGGCCAGGACGTCCGGGGAGGGAGGGGAGAGGTCCTGGGCCACGAGCCAGGCGGCCCAGGCGGAAAATCCGGCCGGGGCCGAAGCCTGGCCGCGCAGTCCGGCCAGCTCCAGGTGGCCGTGGGCGTTGACCAGGCCGGGCACGAGGAGCGCCTCGCCGAGGTCCGTCACCGGGCCGGCGAAGCCGCGGAGCACGTCGCGGCGCGGCCCCACGGCCAGGACGCGACGGCCGTCGAGGACCACGGCCGCGTCGTCGACGGGAGCCGCGCCCGGCAGCATGGTCAGGACGCTGCGGGCCGTGACGGCCCTTTGGCCGGCGGCGAAGGCGTCCATGGGGGTCGGGGGGAAACGTTCCTCTAGCCGTTGAACACGATGAGGGAGGATTTGATGAAGGCGCGCAGCTTGTCGATGCGGTCGCCGAATTCGGCGATGTTCTTGGCCGTTTCGGATTTCTTGTCGCCAAGCAGCGCGTCGTCCACGTTGTAGGGCGTTTCCTTGATCTTCTCCAGGGTGTCGAGGATGTTGTCGATCCTGTCGAAGAGGTAGGTCTTTTCGTCCTTGGTGAAGCAGTAGGTCGTTTTATTGTAAATATAATAGATGTCGCAGAGGTTGAGCGCCAAGCCGAGGGTTTTTTCGATGCGGGCGGTCAGGTCGGTCAGGGCGATGTAGCGCTGGTCGTAGGGCCGTTTCTGGATCAGGTTTTCGTTGTCCTCGTATTCCTTGATCCGGATGGCCTGGACCACGGCCTCGTTGAAGTAGTTCATGAAATAATTGATGCTTTGACGCATGTTCGGCGTTTCCGCCAGGCTCGGGGCAGCGGACGCCAACATCAGGACGCAGGCCGCGGCCGTAAGAAAGCGTTTCATGATCTTCCGCCGGAAGGGTTGAGGTTTTCGTCGCGGGGCGGGCCGGCCCCTAACCGTGGATTTGTCACGAGTGCGCGGCGGAGTCAAACGGCGCGGCGGCCAGGAGGAAATCCTCCCGGTCCGCAAAGGCGACCCGGTCCTCGGACAGGCCCAGGGCGGCGTAGGCCGGGGCCAGCTCCCGGGCGTGCCCGTAGAGCTCCCCGGCGAAGCGGCGCGGGCAGGAAAGTCCGGCGACCGGGCCGCCCAGGGCGGCGACCTCGGCCGAGACCAGGGCGAGCAAGGCCCGGGCCCGGGCCCGCGCGCCCAGGGCCGGATGGCGCGGTCCGGCCACCACGGCCGCCTCGAACCCGGGTTCCGGGGCCAGGCCGATGCGCGCCACCCGCGTGCCGGCCCGCCACAGCACGGGCAGGGCCCTGGCCAGGGCGTCGAGGGTCGTCTCCAGGGGCCAGGGCGCGTACGCCCCGGCGGCATAGCGCGCGGCCAGGGGCGTGCCGGCCACGACCAGGCAGGGGTGCAGCCGGGCGATGTTCGGGGCCAGGGCGGCGGCCTCGGCCGCGTCGCGAAAAAACGCCTCCGGGTCGTGGCCGGGAAGCCCGGGCAGGAGCTGGAGGCCGAGGGAAAGCCCGGCCGCCTTGACGTCCCGGGCGGCCCGGCGGGAGGCGGCGGCGTCGTGGCCCCGGCCGACGTCCTCGAGCACGGCGTCGTCGAAGGTCTGCACGCCGATCTCCACGCCGTCCAGGCCTGCCGCGGCCAGGCGGGACAGGAGCCCCGGGTCGCAGGCGTCGGGGCGGGTGGAGCAGCGCACGCGGGTGACGGCTCCGGCCCGGCGCAGCGACGCGGCCGCCTCCAGGAAGCGCCAGGGCCAGGGGTCGGGCAGGGCGGTGAACACCCCGCCGTAGAAGGCCAGTTCGTAGGGGCCGCGCCCGGCCCGGGCGGCGTCCGTCACGCCCGCGACCATGTCCGCCAGGGTCCGCTCCAGGCTCCGGGGCCCGCTGCCGCTTTGCAGGTGCTGGGCGCAGAAGGCGCACCGGCCCGGGCAGCCCTGAAATGTCACATAGACGGGCCAGATGGGCGGCCCCTTCCGGAGGGGTTCCGGATGGCGGAAAACGTGACCCGGCGCGGGGCGCGGGGCGGCGTCCGGAATGCCCTTTGGGGGCCCTGCCGGCGGGTGTTGCAATATTTTTCTCCTAAACCACTTGAAAAAATGCTTTTCCTTGACTATCACGGAGGCAATGCGTTGGTCCGGCCCCGCGTCCTTCCCGGGAAGCCTTGCGCCGCGCCGGTCGCCGCAGCATCGGAGAAGCCATAGCCCATGGATCAGGCGGATTGCATATTTTGTAAAATCGTGCGGGGCGAGATCCCCTGCGCCAAGGTGTACGAGACGGACCGGGTGCTGGCCTTCCTGGACATCGCCCCAGTGGCCCCGGGCCATGCCCTGGTCATCCCAAAGGCGCACCATGTCAACCTGTTCGACCTGCCCGAGGTCCTGGGCGGCGCGCTTTTCGCGGCCCTGCCCCCTGTCGCGGCCGCCATCGAGGCGGCCACCGGAGCCACGGGCGTGAACGTGCAGATGAACAACGGACCGGACGCCGGCCAGGTGGTCTTCCACGCCCACCTGCACCTCATCCCCCGCCGGGCCGGGGATGGGCTTCGCCTGTGGCCGGGCAGCCCCTACGCCGACGCCGCCGCCATGGAAGCCATGGCCGAAGCGGTGCGCCAGGCCATCGCTTCTGGACGCTGACGGGCCCGCCGCGCCGCCGCTTCCGGCGGCCGCACGACGTGACGCTTAAACGCCAATGCGCCGGAGAACGCCATGAACGGAAAAACCCTCACCAAGGCCGACATCGTCGACTACATCTACGAGAAGACCGAACGCAACCGCGCCGAGGTCAAGGTGCTGGTGGACCACCTGCTCGAACTCATGAAGCAGTCCATCAAAAAGGACCATTCCCTGCTGGTCAGCGGCTTCGGCAAATTCGAGTCCTACGACAAGAAGGCGCGCAAGGGCCGCAA
>JAEWCY010000151.1 GCA_023390395.1 Pseudomonadota bacterium
GGTTTCGCCCACATAGATGTGCGGGCCTCGATTGGGCGCGTAGCCGTAGATTTCCGCCCCGAAGCGCACCAACGTGGTGATGCAGACCGCCGCCGGATCGGCTTCGCTGTCGCGCGTCGCCAGTCGCACGAACTCACCCAGGATTCCCGGACAGGCGTCAAACGAGAATTGGGGCCATTCCTTGAGGGTAAGGTCGTCTGGATCATCGATTGATTCACTGATGATCTTTGGCTGAGTCCGTGGCAGCCCCCGGATTGCGCCGTTCATTGCGCATCCCCATTTTTACGTTCTGATTTTCGCGGCCGTCCCCGCCGCTTGAGGGGAGGCGTTGTGTGGTTGCGTTGAGCCCTTGCTTTTTCGTTGGCTCGGGTGGCCTTCTCATTGATCCATTCGTCAACGAACTTCACCGGCCAAGCCAGGCGGCGACCCAACTTTATAGGTTGCGGAACAGCGTCAAACTGCTTGCGCGCGAGGTGCCCGTAGATTGATGCTGGGGTTTTTCCAAGAATGATGGACATGTCTTCGATGTAGTGAAACAGTTTTTCGACCATGAATGCTCCTTGTCAGCTGTGGAAGCTGTGAATGACTGTGTATAAGCATGAGTAGATGAATGGTGTCAACACGCGCAAAATTTGCGTACCCTTATACTGCTTATGCTAGTTATGTCAGTATAAGGTGTATTTGTGTCATTAAATGTCACTGTATGGCATTGAGGAAGGGCACCATCGAGCAGGGTGCTTGTCAGCCTGAAGGGGGAGGGAGGTTTTGAAGCTGTAAGGGGAGTCACCGCGCGAATGGCTGGCGTGCGCCTTTGAAGGCTCCAGTTTGGCGAGGTGGCTGGAACGGCTTACGCGCCAAGGTCGGGGAGTCATTTGGGTACGGTCGGTCGGTCGAGGGCGGAAAGCTCTGCCTGGGGCCTGAGCGCGTGGTCTTGACAGAAAGTACCTTTATGGTAATTTTTCTTCATGGAAAAGAGAAAACCGACATACGACCTGGGCTCTTTCCAGGATGCGGCGAGAAGAGGCGACATCGCCGTGACGAAAACCGCCGCCCAGGCTGCCCACCACCTCGGCTTCGATTACGACGGCATGATGTCGGTTGTTGAGAGCATGGAACGCAGGCATTTTTACAAGTCCATGACCGCCTATGCGGACAGCTCGGCGTGGCAGGATGTGTATCATGTGCCTTCAGCCGCTGGTATTTTGTATGTAAAATTTATGGCTGGACGGATTTCGGCCTTTGATCTTCTCTCTTTCAAGGAGAAATAAAATGGAACTCAATCCAGTGTGTCACGAGGACGGAACCGAAATGGTTCGTGACGTGAGGTCAGTGGAATTCTCCTACAAAGGGCAGACCATGACTGTTGCCATGCCCGGATGGTATTGCCCGAAATGCGGAGAAGGTCTCTATACTCGTGCGGACATGAAGGTGTCCGATCGGGCATTAAACGCCATGAAGGCGAAGTGTGAAGGCCTGTTGGATGGCCCGCAGATAAAGCGCATCCGGAAGAAACTCGGGCTGACGCAGGCGGCGGCAGGGGACCTCATCGGCGGCGGACCGAAGGCGTTCACCAAGTACGAGAAGGGGGACGCCCTGACCAGTCGGGCCGTGACCAATCTTTTGAAGGTGCTTGACGCATTGCCTGACGCGTTAACCATCCTTCGGGAAAATCAGAACCATCCTTCCTGTTGATCCTTATGGTGCCCTGGGCCACCAGAGCTCGCGCGCGAGTATCAGGCGCACGCCTCGGAGGCTTCTTGAGCAAAACCCCTTGTCCGTATTGTCGGCGGACGCCTATATAAAGCAAAGGAAGTCATTCCAGAATCGGGTTAATTGGGCCATCAGATTTTCCGTTTTTCGTCCGGACTCCGCCCTGGCGTGATTGATTTCGACGGTCGCCGTCATGCCTGCCGCCAGTTCGATTCCTGGTGGCACCTGGTCGATATGGATATGGACCGGGATACGCTGGGCAAGTCGCACCCAACTAAATGTTGCTTCCACGTTTGGTAGGCCAAGATGGCCGGGCGTCTCATTGCTATTTTCGATGCCGCGTCCAATGCTTTCGACATGACCTGTTACAGGTTGATCAAAACCCATCAGCATGATCTGCACCGTGCTGCCAATGTGGATTTTCCGGACCTTCGTCTCTTCGAAGTACCCGGTGATCCAAAAGCTGGCCGCGTCGAGAACAGCGATTTTCGTCACGCCGGCCGTCGCGTAGTCGCCGGGACGCAGATTCAGATTGGTGACATAGCCATCGACCGGAGAGCGGATGGTGGCGCGGGTGAGATTGAGCTTGGCGAGATCGAGGGCCGCCAACGCACCCTGATAGGTGGCGGCGGCCACGGCTGCCGCTCCAGTCGCTTGCTGGATCTGTTCCGGGGTTATGACCCCCGGAATCTGACTGCGCCGCCGCGCGGCCGCTTCTAGGACAATCATATCTTGACGCTTGGCGTCGACATCGGCTTTTGCGGACGCCACGGCGAGCCGGAACCGTTCAGGGTCGATCACATAGAGAATGTCGCCCCGATGGACATACTGATTGTCGACAACGGGCACGGTGCTGACTGTACCTGAGACTTCCGGCCCGACCTGTACGACATGTGCACTCACTCGACCGTCGCGGGTCCAGGGCTGCGCGTCGTATCGCTCCCATGTCTGCAGGGCAACGAGAGAGGTGATTATGACAAGGCAAAGCGTCAGGGCGTAGCGGCCGAGCTGTGATAAAACACGCTTCATTAGAATGGTCCTCCGGTGGATGGCAGATGCTGCAAGAGCAGTGCGTAGATAATGGCGAATGTGGCGAGTTCGACGATCGGCCGGTACGCGAATACGCGGCAGATGCCTGCGATGGAGAAGAGGCGAATTACCACGACAGTGGCGGCAAGCGCGATGATCGCGAGCACCAGCAGACCAGGGATGAAGACCCCTCCAATATTGCAATCGACAATCATAAACTGCCTGCCTCCTTTGGGATGCCACTCGGAGCGAGGGCGAACTGAAGATCGATGAGCAGGTCGAGCAACCGCGAGCGGTCCTGGATGGAACTGTCGGTGATGAGTACCATCAGCATTTCAATGCGCTGGGCCAGTTCAATGGGCTCGACAGGTCTCGTCCGGCGCTTGGTGTCGAAGTGTGCGGCGATCGCCGAAAAAAGCTCGCGCGCTGTCTCGCCGATGTCGCCGCCGACGTGACGGATCGCATGGCGGAGTTGACCAACGGTGTAGCCGACGCGAAGATGGTGCAACGGATCATTGAGCGCGTCCGAATAAGAATTCTTGGACAACCGCATCTTTGGGAGCAGCAGTGCCATCCGATCGACCATGAGGTTTGTCCAGTGCGCTGCAGCATTTCCTTTGCCGAGGGCGTGCCGCCTGACATCCTTCCGGCTTGGCCGAAGCAATCGATTGATCGCCGTGTCGACCGGCACGGTTTGTAGCAGGGTCATGCTCACCAAGCCGAATGCAAGTGAGGCGAACAGTGCGATGATGGTGTTGAGAGACCCGGCGAAGTCGCCGGTGTAGGTGGTGCCCAGCCCCGCAAGAATCGGAATCGTGAGCGTGATGCCGAACCCCATGTTCATCGTCGGGAAACGCGCCTGGAGGGAACCCGCGAACAGGAATGCCGGCGCGAGCACCGCGACCAACACGGGGAAGTCCGTCACGCGGGGCAGAATAAGGAAACTGTAGGCAAGGCTCATCGCCACGCCGTAGACGGTGCCGACCGTATATTGGATGACGTGTGGTGCCGGTTCGTCGACAGTTCCGTACAAGGAGCAGCACACGCCCAGGACCGACACGGCCATTGCGCCGTCCGGCCAGGCCGACCATATCCAGACGAGACAGCCGACCACGATGCCGACAGTGGCACCCAGCGCGGCCCGGGCGGCCTTCCAGTGGTCACGGTGATAGACATAACCGCTCGCGCGGCCCGGCCATTGGTACGCGGCAGCACCGCGCGATCGACCGCCAAGCGTGATGTTTCGTTCGAGCCGATCGCAGTCGTGAAGCAGGCCGAGCATCTCGGCGAGGTGGCGAACAAGGTTGGCGGCGAGCCTCTCGTCAGGCGTTGCGGCGTTCGCGGCGATACGTGTCCGGAGCGATCGTGCGCGGTCGATCAGTTGTATGGCAACACCGTCTTTTTCGATCTTGTCGCCGTCCCCGATCCACCGCTCAATCTCACGCAGCAATGCGGGCAGTTCGTCGGGCGCGGCGTGGTCTCCACTATGGAGGGCTCTGACCCGGTCCTCGATCCCCGGAGCGAGCAGAAGCAGTCGCGCAAGCCGGGCATGGAGCAACCGCCGGTCCTTGGCGCGGGGCTTCGCAGAAGCCGGATCATACGGCAGGTGTGTCGCGAGCCCCTGAAGGCCAAGCATGTCCACTGCGAGCTTCTTGCATGCGTGACGGACCTGTTGTCCCGATCCTCCGAGAAGCACCTCGCCTGCCAGCCGTCGCGCATCCCGCAACGTTGCCGACAGTTTACCGAGGAACTGGCCCGTCATGCGCTTTGGCAGGACGAAACGATGCATGAGGATGGTGCAAAGGATTCCGAGCGAGATTTCCTGGACCCGCACCGACGCCGTCTCAAAGACCGCACCAGGGTTGAATACGCTGGGAAAGCCGATCAGGCTCGCGGTGTAGCCGGCGAGAACGAAGGCATAGGCTCGCGGTGTGCGGTCGAGCAGCGCGAAGTAGAGGCACAGACCTATCCAGCCTGCGATGGCCACACTGCATATGATCGGGTTGTTCACAAAATTCGGGACGATCGCCACTGTTGCCACAGCGCCGGCCATCGTCCCGGCAAGACGATAGACGCCGCGACCGAGCGACGCGCCGGCAGAGGGCTGCGAGACGAGATAGACGGTGAGGATGGCCCAATAAGGCTTGGGAAGCCCGATGCGTAGCGAAAGGTAGTAGGCCAGCATCGCTGCGGCGAAACTTTTCACCGAGAAGAACAACGCGTCCGCGTCCGCTTGCAAGGCAGGGCTCTGGAAGAGGCGAGTCCCCGTGTGCGAGATGGTGGCCCAAGTTCTCGTCAACGCGCTCTTGGCAGGAAGTATGATGTTCACGCGAGGCATCATTTCCGCTTTTCATCTTCAAAGGAACTCGATATTTTGCCAATAAATACCTAAAAAATGCCAAACGAGGTCCTCAATGTCCGTCTCACTCTCGGCTGTCTCTGCCTTCGACCCCGATCTGACGGATCGGCCGGCGGTCGCCCGACAACTCGACTTTGCGGATCACGAGGCGGAGGTGCCGAGGCACGCGCATCGCAAGGGGCAGTTGATCCTCGCACTGCATGGAGCGGTCACCTGCACCGCTGACAATGAAATCTGGATCGTCCCGCCCAACTGTGGAGTCTGGATACCGGGCGGAGTGCCGCATAGCGCCCGGGCGACCGAAAACGCTCGGCTCAACTATCTTTTCGTGGAGCCAGGGGCGGCAACCCTGCCTGAGGAGTGTTGCACGCTGTCCGTCTCCCCGATGGTTCAAGAAATCATCGACCGATTGGCCCGGGAAGGGGCGGACTACCCGCCGGACAGCCACGCCGCCCGATTGGCAAGGGTGGTCCTCGACGAGTTGGTTGAGATGCCGCGTGAAAGATTCAACCTCCCCATCTCGAACGATCCGAAAATCCGAGCGATAGCCGACGCCCTGGCGGCCAAACCGTCCGAGAGGGGGACATTGGGAGATTGGGCGAAGCGTGTCGCCATGAGCGAAAGGTCACTCGCCCGCTTGATGGTCCGGGAGACGGGCTTGACGTTCGGGCGCTGGCGGCAGCAGTTGCGCCTTGTCGTCGCGCTTCGGGAACTGGCCAGCGGTGCGTCGGTGCAGAATGTGGCGGCCGAGTTGGGCTACGAGTCGGTCAACGCCTTTATCACCATGTTTAAGAATGCTCTTGGGAGCACACCGGCACAATATTTTTCGCAACGCCGGGCAATGCCGCACATGCTTCCCAAAGAGGATGGAGTCACAGGATGATTGCGGCCGAGGACTTTGACACGGCCAGAGATTTCTTTGAAGGCTGGCGGAAGTGTCGTGGGAAAATTTTTTGCTCCAATTTTGCTCCACTCGGTCTGGAAAAACGTGGATGTTCAAGAAAATTTGTGAGCATTCATCTATTTGATTTTATTTGGATATTTTTGGTAAGTCCTGGCAATATTTGACTGAAAAATGCGACTTCAAATCCAGTGGGACGTCGCGAGGCGTCCGGTAGGTTCGACTCCTATACGCTTCCGCCATCATTGAAATTTCCCACCACTGTCCCGCTGCCGCCCGGCGCATGGCCGACGGCCTAGGCGGCCGCCGCCGAATCCCCGGGCGCGTGCCGACGCGCCTCGCCCGCCGCGACCACCAGGCGTCCGATCTCCCGGCAGGCCTGCCGGGCCTGTCCGCCCATGTCCTCGGCGCGTTCGGTCACGTCCATGGCGCACATGTTGAGCTCGAAGCCCGAGGCGCAGTGCTTCTCGGCCCGACGGGCGATCTCGTCCACGGACCGCGAGGCGCTCTCCATGGCCGTAGCGATGGCCGTGAACTTCTCCGCCACGGACTCCACCAAGCCGCAGGAAGCGTGGATGTCGCCGCCGGTGGCCTTCATGGCCGCCACCGCCTGCTGCGAACAGGCGGCGACGGACCTGGCCGCCTCGCGCACCTCGGTCGTGGCGGCCAGGGTCTTGGCGGCGAGCTTTCGGACCTCGTCGGCGACCACGGCGAAGCCCCGGCCGGCCTCGCCGGAGCGCGCCGCCTCGATGGCGGCGTTGAGGGCCAGCATGTTGGTCTGGTCGGCGATGTCCGTGATGATCCCGGCCACGTCGCCGATGGCCGCGGCCCGGGCCACCAAGCGCGACAGAATGGCTTGCAGCCCGTCGAAGGAAGCGGCCACCCGGCGGGAGACCGCCGCCGTGTCCCGGACGACGTCCAGGCCCTCCCGGGCCTGCGTTTCGGCCGCCGTGGCCGTCTGGGCCGTTTCAGCAGCCATGGTGGCCACCACCCGCACGTTGTCGGTCATTTCCTGCATGGCCTGGGCCACCTGCCCGGACTGTTCCCTGGACACGTCCATGGAAGCGGCCAAGGATTCCACGGCGGCTCCGACCTCCCGGGCCACCCCTTCCAGGATGGCGGTCTCGGCCACGAGCCGGTCGTTGGCGGCCCGGGCGGCGGCCCGGTCCCGGGTCAGGCGCTCGGCTTCGCGCCGTGGGGCGGTCACGTCCTCGAACACGCACAAAAAACAGTCCTGCGCCCAGGGCAAGCGCACCACCGCGACCCGGGCCAGGAACCGTCCCCCGTCAGGGCCCGTCAGGTCCAGGCAGTCGCCCCCGAACCGGCCGTCGCGCAGGTTCTCCCAACTGCCGGCGCTGGAACGGGCGCAAAAGGCCGCAAGGGCGTCGTCGCTCCCGGCCGCCAGGCCCAGGTCGCGAAAAAGCGCCTCCATTGCCGCGTTGCGCCAGTCGGCCCGCCCGGGACAGACCACGGTCATGCAGGCGCAGGGCAGGCGCGCCAGAAGCTCCAGCGCCCTGCCCCGCTCCTCGCCCACGGCGCGCACGTGCCGGGCCACGAGTCCGGCCAGGCGGTCCGGAGAATCGGCCTCGCCCGTCGGAGGCTCCCCGGGCAGCAGGGAGCGCAGCTCGCGCACAAGGGCCGTTTTCTCCATCCTGTGCGCGGCGAAGGCCGCCGCCTGGAAGGCCGCGCACAGGATGACCAGGGCCAGGGCCGCCGTGCGCCAGCCGGCGTCCCACAGGACGACGCCGCCGGCGGCCAGGGCCAGCCCGAGGGAAACCAGGGTCAGACACGTCGCGCTCGGTTTCTGTTTCATGCCGTTCCGTTTTTAATGGATGCCGCAGCCGTTGAGGAAGGGGCCGTACTTCTTGTCCGTGCCCTTGATGTGGTTGACCAGCCAGCCCGAGAGGAAACTCAGGATGTCCATGGACATGGCGCACTTGCCCTTGTTGCAGTCGCTTTCGACCTGCACCACCTTGGCCACGAACTTGTCGTGTTCGGTCTTGTGGACCTGGTATTCCGGATAATTGTTGCCCTTCATGTACTTTTCCTCGAGGGCGAAATGCGTAGCCGCGTACTGCTTGAGTTCCTTGACGATGCGCATGAGCACGGTCTCGGCCTTGCCGGACTTCATGGCGTCGTGCAGTTCGTTGACCATGTCCACGAGCTTGTGGTGCTGGTTGTCGATCTCGGCGATGTTCACTGAAAGGCGGTCACTCCATGCGAGCAGAGCCATGACGTACCTCCAGGTCTGTCGGCCTGGCCGGGATCCGGCCAAACCGGAATATAGGATTAATGAAACCGTTTTTATCCTATATAGACGGACCCGACAAGGATCGAATTCGTCACATTTCGTTAACATGCCAACAACAAAGACTTAAAATTTTCAAATTTCCCTGTGGCACGGACTTTTCGTCACAGCGGCAGCGGTCAGGGGTGGCGCGGCCGTGGCGGTCTCTTGACTAATGGGGCGCTCATGACGACATTGCCCGAAACGACCGGCGCTTTTCGCGCCGCGCACCACTTGCCGCGAGCAGCCATGGCCCGACGGATCCTCCCCTGCCTTCTCCTCCTGGCCTGTCTGTGGCCGGGATCGGCCATGGCCGAGAAACTCCGGAAAAACGTCCTTTATTTCAATTCCTACCAGAACGGCTACCAGTGGTCCGACGAGATCCTGGCCGGCATCCGCGAAGCGTTTTCCCATTCCGACTTCAACGTGGACCTGCAGATCGAGTACATGGACTCGAAGAAGTACGCCGATCCGGTGCTGCGCGGCATGCTCCACGACTTCTACAGGCTCAAGTACCGCAACACCCGCTTCGAGGTGATCCTGGCCTCGGACAACTATGCCTTCGATTTCCTGCGGGAGTACCAGGACGAACTCTTCCCCGGCACGCCCGTGGTCTTTTGCGGGGTCAACGACTTCCATCCCGAGTGGCTCGACGGCCACCCCAACTTCACGGGCGTGCTCGAGGAGCCGGACATCCGCGAGACCCTGGAGCTGGCCCTGCGCTTCCATCCCGACCGACGCCGCCTGGTCGCCTTCGGCGACACCTCCGTGACCGGCGTGGCCATCGGCAACCAGCTGCGCGCCGTGGAGCCGTACTTCGCCGGCCGCCTGGCCTTCGAATACCTGGACAACCTGAGCCTGTCGCAAATCCTCGACGCGGTGCACGACCTCCCCGCCGACGCCATGATCTTCCTCATCCCCTTCTACAAGGACACGGAAAAGGACGTCTATTCGGTCAACGAGGTGCTTTCGGCCATCCGGGCCAACTCCGACGTGCCCATCTACAGCGCCTGGCGCTTCATGCTCGGCCACGGCATCGTCGGCGGCAAGCTCCACAGCGGCTTCGAGGAAGGCCGGCTCACGGCCGAGATGGCCGACAAGCTCCTGCACGGCGTGCCCCTGTCCGAGCTGCCCGTGGTCACGCGCACCGACGACGCCTACGTCTTCGACTACAGGGAAATGCTGCGCCTGGACATCACCACGGACAAGCTCCCCTCCAACTTCAGCCTGATAAACGAGCCCTACCCGTTCTACCACATCAACATCGCCGTCTTCTGGACGGTGATCATCAGCGTCATCGTGCTGTGCTACGTCATGGTCCTGCTCGTGACCAACATCCTGCGCCGCCGACGCGTGGAGGAGACCATCAAGGACCAGCTCTCCTTCATGGAAACGCTGGTCAACACCATCCCCATTCCCCTCTACTTCAAGGACGGAACCGGCTCGTACAAGGGCTGCAACCCCGCCTTCCGCTCCTGGTGCGGCCTGACCGGCGACGCTTCCCGCGCCGAGGCCTGCGCCGGGGTCGGCGAAGCGCCGCTTTCGCGCTACCTCGACGCCGGGGACAGCCTGCTCTTGCGCGAGCCGGGCGTGCGCGTGGGCGAGGCCTCCATCATGACCGCCGACGAGGAGCCCCGCTCGGTCATCCTGCACCGGGCCGTCTACGCCAACGCCAAGGGCGAGATCGCCGGCCTCGTCGGCGTGCTCTACGACATTTCCGAACTGCGCCACGCCGCCGAGCAGCTGCGCGAGGCCGAGGAGAAATACCGGGGCATCTTCGAGAACTCGGCGCTCGGCATCTTCCGCATGACCCCGGACGGCCAGGCCGTGGACGTCAACCCGGCGCTGCTCAACATGCTCGGCGTGCGCGACCTGGACGAACTGGCCGCCCGGCGCGGCGACCTGGTGGAGGTGCTCTTCTCCGGGGGCGAGCGCTTCGAGGCCCTGCTCGCCTCGGCGGAGGACGAGAACGCCACGGTCAAGTTCGAGACCCGCTTCGTGCGCCCCGACGCCAGGATCATCACCGTCAACGTCAACATGCGCCTGGTGGCCGACGCCGGCGGCTACCTGGCCTACGTCGAGGGCGTGGTCGAGGACGTGACCATGCGCCACGAAGCCGAGCGGGCGCTGCGCGAATCCCAGGAGATGCTGCGCCTGGTCCTCGACAACATCCCCCAGCTCGTGTCCTGGAAGGACAAGGCCCTGCGCTACATCGGGGCCAACCGGGCCTTCATCGAATTCTTCGGCTTCACCGACCTGGACGAGCTCATGGGCCGCGACGACTTCGCCCTGCCGCTGCGGCGCGAGGACATGGACGCCGTGCGGGCCACCGACATCGACGTCATGCGCAACAACCGCGCCGTGGCCGGCGAGCTGGCCGCCCGCAACGTCCGCGGGGCCGACGTGCTCCTGGAGATCAAGAAGGTCCCCCTGCACGACGATCGGGGCGCGGTGGTGGGCGTGCTCTCCACGGCCGAGGACGTGACCCAGAAGGTGAGCCTGGAGCGCCAGCTGCTCCAGTCCCAGAAGATGGAGGCCATCGGCACCCTGGCCGGCGGCATCGCCCACGACTTCAACAACATCCTCACCTCGATCATCAATTCCGCCGAGCTGGCGCTCATGGACCTGCCCGAGGACGCCTCCATGGAGGACGACCTGCGCCGGGTGCTCAAGGCCGGCCTTCGCGGCAGCCGGCTGGTCAAGCAGATCCTCTCCTTCACCCGGCCGTCCCAGGCCGGGTTCGCGGCCATCAACGTGGTGGACGTGGTGGGCGAGGCGGCCGGGCTCATCAAGGCCTCCATGCCGCGCAACATCAAGATCGTGCTGAACCTGCCCGAGCATCCCGTGCCCTGCCGGGCCGACCCCACCCAGCTCCACCAGATCGTCATGAACCTCGGCACCAACGCCTTCCAGGCCATGCGCGAAAGCGGCGGCGCGCTCAGCCTGACCCTGGCCGAGGACGACCTGGACGAGACCCTGGCCGGCCAGGTCGGGGTGCGCGCCGGCCGCCACGCCCGCATCTCCATCGCCGACACCGGCCCGGGCATCCCGGCCGAGATCCAGGACAAGATCTTCGACCCCTTCTTCACCACCAAGCAGAAGGGGGAAGGCACGGGCCTGGGGCTGGCCGTGGTGCGCGGCATCGTCAAGGGCCATCGCGGCGCGGTGCGGGTGGTCAGCCAGCCGGGCAGCGGCACGCGCTTCGACGTCTTTCTGCCGCTTTTGACCGAAACCGACGCCCCGGCCCTGCCCCCGGCCCTGCCCCCCAACCGGGGGCGCGACCGCATCCTTTTCGTGGAGGACGACGAGGACCAGCTCCTGACCATCCCGCGCGTGCTGGCCCAGCTCGGCCACGAGGTCTCGGCCTTCGGCGGCGGCGCGGCCGCCCTGGACCGCCTGGCCGCCGACCCGGCCGCCTTCGACGTATGCATCACGGACTACGACATGCCCGACATCAACGGCCTGGAGCTGGCCGGCAGGATCGCCGCCCTGGCCCCGTCCCTGCCCGTCATCCTGGTCTCCGGGCGCCTCGGCGACATCGAGGACCGGGAGATGGCCGGCAACATCAAAAAGATCGTGCTCAAGCCCTACAACCAGGCGATCATCTCCGCGGCCATCCGCGAGGTGCTCGACGCCAAGCCGCAAACCAAAGCCGCATGAAATCCGTCTGCATCATCGACGACGACCCGGAAGTCCGCGACACCATCGTGAGCCTCACCCGCAAGATGCGCCTGACCAGCGAAGCCGCCGGCACGCTTACGGCCGGCCTGGACCTGCTCGCGCGCGAGAGCTTCGACGTGCTGTTTCTGGACGTGCGCCTGCCCGACGGCAACGGCCTGGCCGCCCTGCCCGAGATCAAACGGCTGCCCGAGGCCCCGGAGGTCATCATCCTCACCGGCGTCGGCGACCCGGACGGGGCCGAGCTGGCCATCCAGGAAGGGGTGTGGGACTATCTGGTCAAACCCTCGCCCCTCAAGCAGATGATGCTCACCCTCAAGCGCGCCCTGCGCTACCGGGAGGAGAAGCGCTGCGACCGGGCTCCGGTGTCGCTGTCCCTTTCTGGCTGCGTGACCGTGAGCCCCCGCATGCAGCCCTGCCTGGACCAGGTGGCCCACGCCGCCTGGTCCAGCGCCGCCGTCCTGGTCACGGGCGAGACCGGCACGGGCAAGGAGCTTTTTTCCCGCCTCATCCACGTCAACAGCGCCCGGGCCAAGGCCCCCTTCGTCACCGTGGACTGCGCCGCCCTGACCGAGTCCCTGGTCGAAAGCACGCTGTTCGGCCACAAGAAAGGGGCCTTCACCGGGGCCACGGCCGACCGGGTGGGGTTGGTGCAACTGGCCAACGGCGGCACGCTCTTCCTGGACGAAGTGGGCGAGATGCCGCTGTCCCTGCAAAAGACCTTTCTGCGCGTGCTCCACGAGAAGACCTTCCGTTCGGTGGGGGCCGTGGCCGAGAGCAAGAGCGACTTCCGGCTCATCGCCGCCACCAACCGGGACCTCGAGGCCATGGTCGAGACCGGCCAGTTCCGGCGCGACCTCTATTTCCGGCTCAAGACCATCGTGCTGCGCCTGCCGCCCCTGCGCGAGCGGCCCGAGGACATCAAGCCCCTCACCCTGGCCGTGGTGGATGCCCTGTGCGCCGAATACGGCCTGCCGCCCAAGGGCTTCGACGCGGAATTCCTGGCCACCCTGGAGGCCCACGACTGGCCGGGCAACGTGCGCGAGCTGCGAAGCGTCCTGGAGCGGGCCTGCCTGGCCTCGGGCCGCGAGAAGACCCTCTACAGCATGCACCTGCCCCAGGACCTGCGCATCAAGGTGACCAAGTCCACCCTGGTGCGGGGGCTGCAC
>JAEWCY010000057.1 GCA_023390395.1 Pseudomonadota bacterium
CCACGGGCGCCAGCGGCGAAGCGCCGCATTTCAAGAAAGATTGCCTTTAAGAGGCTTTCAAAAGTAAAATTCCTTCAAACTTCGCCCCGCAGGGGCGACGGGCCTCGCCGACGCACTCCCGCCCACGACCACCTGCCCACCCGGCTCACCCTTTCCTGCTTCCCCATCGAGGGGGTCCGGGGGGCATCATGCCCCCCGGCCGCCGGAGGCATCTTCAACCACTACATGCCTACACGGCGAACCCCAGCGCCTTGGCCAGCTCGACCATGCCGCCGCCTCCCGCTGCGAAGGGTCGGCGTTCCCATAGGGCGTTCTGGGCGGCCCACCAGTCGGGGTGCAGGTCCAGGTCGGCGGCACGTTTGACGAGGGCGGCGAGTTTGCGGCCGTCGGGGTCCGGTGCGGCGGCGCGGCGGGCGGTTTCGGCGGCGAGGCGCGCTTCCAGGGCCGCCTTGACGGGCGAGTTGCGGCCGGCTTCGAGGAGGAACAGGCGCAGCAGCGCGGCGCGTTTTTCCGGCAGCGGCAGGTCGAAGACGTCGTGCCAGACGAGTCCCGGCCACAGGTGCAGCCACAGGGGGGCGAGGTTGATGGTGGTCTGGGCTTCCTGGAGTTCGGTGACGAGTTTGCGGGCCCGGGCCGCCTGGGCGAGCATGGCGGCGAAGGCGGTTTCCTCGTCGTGGCGGGCGAAGGCGTCGGCCAGGGACTGGCGTTTGTTGACAGGCAGCCCCACGTCCCGCAGGCAGAAGCCTTCTTCCGCGCCGCCGGGCGCGGTCAGGGACAGGCAGCCGTCGAAGGGGTCGGCGGTTTGGGCCGGCCGGTAGCGCACGGCCAGTTCCTCCACGGCGGTTTCCAGGCTGTAGCGGATGCGGGCCGTGCCGGGGCGGGCGTCGTCCTCGGGGTCGTCGAGGCGCACGGCCACGGCCACGCCCGGCCAGACGGCCTCGGCGGTCTCGCCGGCCGGGGGCAGGCGGTCTTCCAGGGTGAGCTGGAGCAGGGCCTGGGAGACGAGGGTCTTGGGCGTTTCGCGGCGCGGGCGCACGAGGTTATCCCAGATGTCGCGGCCGGTGCCCATTTCGGGCTCGTTGGAGCGGGCCTCGGCCAGGATGCCGGCGACTTCGGGCTCGGGGTCGGCCATGCCCGTGGCCCGGGCCAGTTCCATGGCCCGGCAGGCGAAGGTCAGGCCGTTGACGGGCTCCAGACGGGAGATCTCGTCGAAGAACCAGGCGCAGCTGGCGAAGGAGGACAGGCCCCAGGCCTGCATGGACAGGAGCTTCCAGGCCGTGCCCTGGCCGGCGGCGGGCAGTTTCGGGGCGAAGTGGGCCGCTTCGAAGGCTTGGGGGGCGAGGCTTGCGGCCATGACCTCGCCGTAGGCGACCAGGGCCTTTCGGGGGTCGACGAACAGGGACTGGCCGGCGTCGAAGAAGTGGGCGTCCAGGCGGGATTTGAGGAGGTTCAGCGCCTTTCGCAGCGGCGCGCGCCATTTCTGGTTGTAGCCGGGGTGTCCGCCCGTGGTGCAGCCGCAGTCCGAGCGCCAGCGTTCCACGCCGTGGGCGCAGCTCCAGGCCGAGGCCTCGCGGATGCGGGCGAAGCGCCGGGGCGGCTCGGCTTCGAGGAAGGCGGCGTAGTTGGTCAGGGCCAGTCCGTCGCGCCCGCTTCTGGCCTGGTCCAGCACGTAGGCCAGGGCCATTTCGCCGAAGGTGAAGTGGTGGCCGTAGGTTTCGCCGTCCGTGGCCAGCGAGAGCAGGCCCTGCCCGGCCGCGCCCGAGAGGCGGCGGAAGAATTGTTCTCCGTCGGCCAGCAGCCGCTCGAAGGCCACGGCCTGGGACAGGGGGCCGTGGTAGAAGAAGACGGCCATGGGCTTTCCCGAGGGCAGGGCCACCTTGTAGGGCCGGCGGATGTCCAGGCTGCCGGCGTCCACGCCCTGCCAGTTTTTGCCGTCGTCGCTGACCGCCTCGGCCTGGGACGGGGCCAGGATGGTGAAGCGGATGCCGGCGGCGGCCAGGGCTTCGAGGGTTTGCGTGTCCACGGCGGTCTCGGCCAGCCACATGCCTTCCGGGGCGCGGCCGAAGCGGGCCTTGAAGTCGGCCACGGCCCAGGCCGTTTCCAGTTCCTTGTCGAGTTCCGAGGCCAGGGGCAGGATGACGTGGTGGTAGACTTGCGCCAGGGCGTTGCCGTGGCCCAGGCGCTTAAGGCTCGCCTTGTCCGCCTCCAGGATGCGGGCGTAGGTCTCCGGGGCCGAGCGGGCCATCCAGGAGAGCAGCGTCGGTCCGACGTTGAAGCTCATCCATTCGTAGCAGTTGAGCAGTTCGACGATGCGGCCCGCGCCGTCCAGGCGTCTGGCCCTGGCCATGGGCGTGTAGGATTCGCGGCAGATGCGTTCGTTCCAGTGGCGGCTGGGGGCGGCGCTGCCTTCGGGCAGGATGTGGCCGAGCCAGGGGTCTTCGCGGGGGGGCTGGTAGAAATGGCCGTGGATGCAGAGGGCGCGGTCCATGCTGGGGCTACTCCTGTCCGTTTGGGCGTTCGATGCCGGGGCCCTGGGCCTCGGGCGGGGAAAAGACCTTCCGGTCGAGGTCGCCGAGCGCCTTGCCGGCGATGCGGGCCTCGCGGCGGCGCAGCAGCGAGGCGTCCACGTAATGCACTTCCATGGGGCCGACCTTGGGTCGGACCAGGGCCAGGGAGATGCCGGGCCAGGTCCACAGGTGGATGCGGCCGCCGTCCTCGCCGGGCCGGTCCGAGGGCGGGCCGTACTTGGCGCTGTAGGCGGCGAGCACCCGCTCGTAGTCCTTGTCCGGCGCGTCGCCCGAGGGCGCGACGACCAGGGTGACGCTGGCCAGGCGGTTCTCGTCGTAGGCGTACAGCACGCTTGTCAAGGGTATGTCGCCGAGGTGCAGCCGTTCGTCGGCGCGGCGGAAATAGCGCCGGTCCCGGTGGGTGTAGAGGTATTCGCCGGCCGGCAGGCTCTGGGGGGCGGAGCCGAAGGCCGCGCCGCGAAAGGAACGGGGCGGCTCTCCGCGCGAGAAGATGCGCAGGCCGCCCGAGAGCGACGGCGGCGCGCCCCCGGACGCCTCGGCCGCGGCGGCCTCGGCCAGGAGCCTGGCGTCGGCGTAGCGCACGGCCACGCCGCCGGCCTCGGCGTCGCGGGTGAGGGCGATCTGGGCGTCGGGCCAGCTCCAGACGAGTTCCTCCTCCAGGGTGGCGGGGATGGCCCGGGGCGGGCCGTATTTGGTCTGGTAGGCCCGGCGCAGGGCCTCGAAGTCGTCGGCGTTTTCCATGCGCATGACCACGGCGAAGAGGCGGTCCCGGAAAAAGCCGTAGAGCACGTCGGAAAGTCGCATCTCGCCCAATTCCAGGCGGTCGCCCCGGCGGCGGTAGTAGGAGGCCGCGCCCTCGGAATAGGCCGGGACGAGGCCCGGGATGGAGGGGCGCTCGCGGCCGAAGCGCAGGCCCCGGAAGCCGATGGGGCCGCGCGCCCGGACGTCCTCGGCCGACTGCCAGACCTCGCGTTCGTCCTGGGTCAGCTCCGGCAGGTAGACGTAGTCTATGACCGTCTCGCCCTCCCGGGCGAAGTGCGACAGGGAGACGCGAAGCGTCGGCTGGTCCCAGACGAGGCGGACATAGCCCGGCGCGCCCT
Organism: Pseudomonadota bacterium; assembly: GCA_023390395.1. Classification (GTDB taxonomy): domain Bacteria; phylum Desulfobacterota; class Desulfovibrionia; order Desulfovibrionales; family Desulfovibrionaceae; genus Solidesulfovibrio. The sequence goes on from JAEWCY010000057.1 coordinate 3,629, forward strand.
CGCGCTGGGGCCGGCCGTATTTGGATTCGTAGGCGGCGATCAGCGGGGCCAGCCCCTGGCAGCCGGACACGGTCATGCGCACGAAATAGAGCCCGACCCGGGAAAAGCCGTAGCGGATGTCCGTGGGGCAGTCCTCGGCCAGGGGCTTGTCGCCTTCGCGGCGGTAGAAGTCGGTTTCGCCGAAGCCGGCGAAGCGGACGAGCCCGGGGATGGCGGCCGGGGCGGCGCCGAAGGGGACGCCCCGGAATTCCGGCGCTTTTTGCGGCTGCGGCGCGGCCGGGGCCGGCGAGGGCAGGCCAAGCAGCAGGCAGGCCACGAGCAGGAGCAGGCGGCCGGACCAGGCGGCCGCGTCGCCGGCCGGCGTGGAGCGGGAAAAGGTGCGCGCCATGGCGTCTTCCGTGGCGGGGCTAGCGGGCCAGGCGCTTGCCGAGCCGCCGGGCCATCTCGCGCAGGCTCTCGGCCAGCCGGCCCACCTCGTCGCGGCGGGAGACGGACAGGGAGCCGGTCAACCGGCCGTCGGAAAGGTCCTTGGCGAAGGCGGCGCAGCGGCGCACCGGCAGGCCCAGGGCGAAGGCCATGGCCACGGCGAAGGCGACGCCGAGGACGAGGATGCCCCAGGCCCCGGCGAGGATGGTCAGGCGCGAGCCCCGAAGCGAGGCGGCCAGGGCTCCGGCGTCGCCGGCGGCCTCGGCCAGGGACGCGCCGCCGAGGGCCGTGGCCGCGGCCAGGGAGGCGCGTTCGGCCTCCAGGATCTGGCGGCCCGTGGCCCGCAGGGCCTCCCATTCGGCCAGAAGCGCCGCCACGGCCTGGCGGTAGTCGGCCAGGGCGGAAAAGGACGGCCCGAGCCGCCGGGCGTCGTCGTCCGAGCCGGCCCTGGCCTCGCGCAGGGAGGCCTCGGCCGCGTCGAAGCGGGCGGTCGCCTCGACCAGGCGGGACGGGTCGCGCTGGGCCCGGGCGGTTTCGGCGGCCTCGCGCACGTCGCGGCCGGCGGCCAGGGCGGCCTGGGCGGCCTTGAGGCGCTTGGCGTGCTGGCGCAGGGGGTCGGGCTGGGGATACTTGGCGGCGAGCTCCTTGTCCCATTGGGCGGTCTTCTGGTCCATGTAGCCGGTCACGGCCTGGGCGTAGCCCTCGGCGGCCCGGTCCAGGGCGGCCCGGGCGGCGTCCACGCGCTCGTTGCCGACCACCGAGGCCTCGGCGGCCTTTTTGTAGGCGTCCAGGAAGTAGCCGATTTTTTCGGCCTCGGCGGCCAGGGACTCCATGCCCGGCCGGGAGGCGGCTTCGCTGGCGTCGTGCAGGGCGTCGGCGGCCTTGGCCAGGTCCTTTTTCGCCCGCTCCAGGGCCTCGCGGTCGGCCGTCAGGGCGTAGCCCCGGATGGCCTGGGCGGCGAGCAGCAGCCGGCGCTCCACGGCCACGGCCAGATCGGCCCGGGGCAGGCGGGCGGTTTCCAGGGCGCGGGAGCGGTCGGCCAGGGCGTCCAGGCGGGAGACGGCGAAGAGGCCGAGCAGCAGGGCGGCCGCCGCCGGCAGGATCACGGCGGCGGCGATCTTGGCGGGAAAAAGCGGAAACCTCATGCCGGTGCGTCCTTTGTTTGGGAATGCGGCACGGGGGCGACGGGACACGGCTGGCCGGGCTCCCGGGCGAGAGGATGACCATGCATAGCGAGTATTGGCCGGAAATCAAAGGGGGAAAAGACGAATGCCTCCGAGGGGGGAACATTTCCGGAGGAAACCCGCGGCCCGGGGCGGGGAAGGAGCGCGGCAAACGGTCCGGTCCGCCCGGGTCCGGACGGTCGGGAGAAGGGAGGTCCGGCCGGCCGGACCCGGGCTGCCGGGAGGCGCGGAACCGGCCCGCCGGCCTGGCCGGTTCCGCGCGTGGCATCAGCCGAAGCGGCCGGTGATGTAGTCCTCGGTCTGCTTCTGGGCCGGCCGGGTGAAGATGGTCTCCGTGGCGTCCACCTCGATGAGCTTGCCCATGTAGAAAAAGGCGGTGCGGTCCGAGACGCGGGCGGCCTGCTGCATGCTGTGGGTGACGATGATGATGGTGAAGTTGCGCTTGAGCTCGTGGATGAGCTCCTCGATCTTCTGGGTGGCGATGGGGTCCAGCGCCGAGGCCGGCTCGTCCATGAGCAGCACCTCGGGCTCGATGGCCAGGGCCCTGGCGATGCACAGGCGCTGCTGCTGGCCGCCGGACAGGCCCAAGGCCGAATCGTGGATGCGGTCCTTGACCTCGTCGAACAGCGCCGCGCCCTTGAGGCTTTTTTCCACCTGCTGGGAGATGAAGGTGTTGTCGCGCACGCCGCCCACGCGCAGGCCGTAGGCCACGTTCTCGAAGATGGTCTTGGGAAAGGGGTTGGGCTTCTGGAACACCATGCCCACCCGGCGGCGCAGCTCCACCACGTCCAGTCCCGAGGCGTAGACGTTCTCCCCGTCCAGGGTCAGCTCGCCCTCGACCCGGGTGCCCGGAATGAGGTCGTTCATGCGGTTGAGGCAGCGCAGGAACGTGGACTTGCCGCAGCCCGAGGGGCCGATGAGCGCCGTGACCTGCTGCTCGTTGACGGTCAGGTTGATGTCCTGCAGGGCCTTGAAGCGGCCGTAATAGAAATTGAGGTTCTTGGCGGCCATCTTGATGGTGTCTGGCATGGGCGGTTCCTTTTCGTTCACAGCCGGTCGGGCGGGGAGTCGGTCGGGCGCATCCTGACGGCCGGGTGTGGAAGTTTCATGACGATTGGGTCGATGGTCCGAGACAAAGGTCCTGGGGCGAGACCTCGGCCTCGGGCGCGGCCCCGCGGGCGGCGGGCAGGGTGAAGTACACGGCCGCCCCGGTCATCTCGCCCCGGCCCCGGTCGGCCCAGACGCGGCCGCCGTGGCGCTCCACGATGTGCTTGACGATGGCCAGGCCGAGCCCGGTGCTGCCCGGGGTCTTGGAGCGGTGGCGCTCCACCCGGTAGAAGCGCTCGAACACGCGCTGGCGCTCCTCGGGCGGGATGCCCGGCCCCTGGTCCAGCACGCCGAAGGTCACGGCCCCGCCGCCCTGGTCGCGGGCGGCGTTCATGACGATGCGCGAGCCTTCCGGGGCGAAGCGGGCGGCGTTTTCGATCAGGTTGCGCCAGACCTGGGTGAGCTGGCCGGCGTCGCAGCGCACGGCCAGGTCGGCGCCTGGCGGCAGCTGGTTGTCCAGGGAAAGGCGGCGCGCCTGGGCCAGGGTCTCGCATTCGCGCACGGCGTCGGCCAGGGCGGCGGCGGGATCGGCCCTGGGTTCGGGCCGGCCGTCGGCCCCGCCCTCGGCCGCGCCGGGCTGCTCTTCCAGGCGGGCCAGGGTGAGGATGTCGTCCACCATCTTGGACATGTGATTGGCGTTTTTGAGGATGACGTCCAGGAAGCGGCGTTTTTCCGGGGCCAGCTCCGGCGCGGCCGAAAGGAGCGTCTCGGCGTAGCCCTTGATGGAAGTCAGCGGCGTGCGCATCTCGTGGGTGACGTTGGCCGCGAAATCGCGCCGCACCCGGGAGAGCCGGCGCGTTTCGGAAACGTCGTGAAAGACCAGCACCGCGCCGTGGTCGCGCCGGGCATCGGCCGGGTCGCGTCCCAGGCGCACCAGGGAGACCTCGTAGAACCGCCCCGGCCCGAGCTCCATCTCCAGGCTCGCCCCGGCCGGGGCGTCGTCGGTCCGGTCGCCGAGCAGGCGGTCGCAGGCCATCTGCAGCTCCGGGCTCGGGGCCACCTCGATGGGCCGCCGTCCGGCCAGCTCGCCGCTGACCGGGACGATGCGCTTGAGCGCCGGGTTGGTCACGCGGATCCTGCCGGCCGCGTCCAGGACCATGACGCCTTCGCGCATGCCGTCCAGGATGGCTTCCAGCTGGGTCTTCTGGTCGGTGATGGTGGCGATGTGGGATTCGATACGCCGGGCCATGTGGTTGACGGCCTCGGCCAGGTCGCTGAATTCGCCCCCCGGGGTCAGGTGGAGCCGGCGGCGGTAGTCGCCGTCGCCGATGGCCCGGGCCACGGCGATGACCTCGGCCAGGGACCGGGACAGGCTCTTGCCGATGAGCCAGTAGGCCCCTGCGGCCAGGGCCAGGGCCCAGGCATGGGCGAGGAGCCGTTCGGTCCGGGTGGCCGAGGGCAAAAGTTCCGGCACGGCGAGGCTGGCGGCGGTCACGGCCAGGCACACGGCCGCGGCCCGCAGGCCCAGGGTGGCGACGGCGCGCAAGGACCTACTCCTTGAACCGGTAGCCCACGCCCCGGACGGTTTCGATCATGCGGGCGCAGCCGCCGAGCTTCTGGCGCAGGCGGCGGATGTGGGTGTCCACGGTGCGGGCGTAGCCCTCGAACTCGTAGCCCCAGACGGAATTGAGCAGCCGGTCGCGGGTGAGAACGCGCCCCGTGCTCTGGAACAGCTCGGCCAGGAGCCGGAATTCCGTGGCGGTCAGGGCCACCTCCTCGCCGTCGAGGGTCACCCGGTGCGCGCCGAGGTCCACGGACAGGCCGTCGCGGCTGAGCACTTGCCGCTTCTCCTGTTCCGGGGCGTGGCGCTTGAGCACGGCCCGCAGGCGCAGGATGAGCTCCCGGGGGGAGAAGGGCTTGACCACGTAATCGTCGGCCCCGAGCTCCAGGCCCACGATGCGGTCCACTTCCTCGCCCCGGGCGGTGAGCATGATGATGGGCGCGGCGGCGGTCTTGGGATCGCGCTTGAGCTCCTTGCAGACCTCGAAGCCGTCGAGACCGGGAAGCATGAGGTCGAGGATGATGCCGGCCGGCGGCGAGCGGCGGGCCTTGGCCAGGGCGTCGTAACCGTCTTTTGCCGTTTCGGTGGCGAAACCGGCGCTTTGCAGGTTGAAGGCGAGCAATTCGACGATGTCGTCGTCATCTTCCACTATCAGGATGGAATCCTTGGACATGCGACCACCTCGGGTGTTTCGACGCTCGAAAGAACATGGCGGCTTGACGCAGGGATGAATGCCTCGTGACGATTGTGTGACACTGTTCGCGTCTTCCAGCAATACCGGGCCGGGAGGCCTGCGGCGCGTTTGACGGGGCATGTCAAAGGGCCTAGGAAAATGGCAAGGCCTTGAAAGCCGCGGAGGAAGGGGTGCGGAGCATGGCGGGCAGGTTACGCGCGTTGCTGTGGGTCGTGGTCGCGGCGGCGCTTCTGGCGGCGCGGCCGACCCTGGCCGGGGACGCGCCGCCCATCCGCCTGGGCATGACCGCCGGCTTCACCGGGGCCACCCGGGACATGGCCGTGGATCTCTACCGCGGCGCCCTGGCCATGTTCGCGCGGCAAAACCGCCTGGGCGGCGTGGCCGGCCGGCCCGTCGAGCTCTTGGTCGCCGACGACGGCTACGAGCCCGACCCGGCCATCGAGAACTCCGTGCGCTTCCTGGACAACGGCGTGCTGGCCCTTTTCTCGTCCCTGGGCACGCCGACCGTCAGCCGCGTGCTGCCGGTGCTGCGGGGCCGCGCCGCCAGGGAGGCACGCCTTTTTTTCCCGGTCACCGGGCTCGAGGCCCTGCGCACGCCGCCCTACGTCCGCTACGTCTACAATCTGCGCGCCTCCTACCGCCAGGAGATCGAGGCCCTCGTCGACGCCTTTTCCCGCCGGGGGGCCACGCGCGTGGCCATCTGCCACCAGGCCGACGCCTTCGGCCGCAGCGGTTGGGACGGGGCCGGCCGGGCCCTGGCCCGGCGGGGCCGCGCCCTGTGCGGCGAAGCCACCTTCCCCAGGCTGGCCGGAGCCGGGGACGACATGACGCCGCAGGTGCGGGTCCTGGCCGCCAGCCGGCCCGAGGCCGTCCTGCTCATCGGCGCGGCCCCGGCCTGCGCCGCGGTCATCCGCGACCTGCGCCGCCAGGGCATGGCCATGCCCGTGGGCGTGGTCTCCTTCGCCGGCGGCGAGATCCTGCTGCGGGAGCTGGCCGCCCAGGGCGAACCCCTGGGCCTGGCCCTGGAGGACGGGTTGATCCTGTCCCAGGTGACGCCGCCCTGGCGTGACGACTCGCTGCCGGCGGCGGTCGACTACCGGCGCGACCTGGCCGCCCTGGGCCAGGCCCAGGCTCCTCCCGGGGGCTGGCCGGCGCACCTTCCCGAAGGGAGTTCCGTGGGCTTCGAGGGCTACCTCAACGCCCGGCTCATGCTCGCGGTGCTGCGGGCCATGCCCGACCCGGACGACCGGCGGGGCCTCGACGCGGCGGCCCGCGCCGCCTCGCCGGCGGACATCGGCCTTGACGCGCCCGTTTTCCTGGACGGCCCGAGCCATCAGGCCCTGCGTGGGGTGTACCTTTTCACAGCGGCCAAGGGCGCGCTTGCGCCCCTGGAAACCGTATTCGCCGCGGGCGGAGACTGAGGCCCGTGTCCAGGCTTTTCCGCAAGACGCTCCTGGCCGTGCTCCTGGTCTTCGGCGTGGCGGCCAACGCCACGGCGCTCCTTTCCGCTTGGCTGCTGCACCGTCACCTGACCGACGAGTACGTCACCACCGGCCGGGCCATCGCCATGGCCATCGCCGCCGGCAGCCCCGACGCCCTGGCCGCCGGCGACGCCGCCGCGGTCCAGGCCATGATCGACGAATTCCTGCGCATTGATGGCGTGGGTTACGTCTTCGTGACGGACCGACAGGGAAACGTGGCCGCCCACACCTTCGTGCCGGCCATGCCCGCCCCGCTGACCGGCGGGCCGGCCCCGCGCGGCGTGGCCCAGCTCGCCTTGCCGGGCCTGGGCGAATTCATCCAGGTGACGGCCCCGATCCTGGCCGGGGAGGGCGGGTCGGTGTCCGTGGGCATGGACAAGGCCGGCATCTGGCGGATCATGCGCGGCGCGGTCATGGGCCAGGAGGCGCTCATGCTTGCCATGCTGCTGGTGGCCGTGGTCGTCTTCTACGCCCTGATCGGCGGCATCGTCCGGCCCCTGGGGGAACTGGCCGGCTACGCCGTGAAGATTCGCGACCACGACTTTTCCGCCACGCCGCCGCGAACGGGCGACGACGAGGTGGGCCTGCTGGCCCGGGCCATGCAATCCATGGCCTCCCAGCTGTCCCTGCTCGTCTCGAACCTGACCCGGGACGTGGCCGACGCCACCAGGGAGCTGCAAAATTCCCTGGCCCATACCCGGGCCATCATCGACAACCTGGCCGACGGGCTGCTGGTCCTCGACGCCGACGGCCTGGTCAGCCTGCACAACCCGGCCCTGCTGGCCATGTTCGGCCGCCAGGGCGAGGAGCCGGACGGGCGGAGCGCCGCGGAATCCTTTCCCGGAGAGCTGGCCGAACTGGCCGAGGCGGCCCGCAAGGAGGGCCGTCTGGCCACCTCCGAGGTCGGCCTGGCCGGGGGCGGCACGGGCAAGGCCGTGGCCACGGCCGTGCGCCTGGCCGGCGAGGCGCGGGAGGCGGTCATCATCCTCGTGCGCGACGTCACCGTGGAAAAGGAGGTGGACCGGATGAAGACTGAGTTCATCTCCACGGTGTCCCACGAACTGCGCACGCCCCTGACCTCGGTGCTGGGGTTCGCCAAGATCATCCGGCGCAAGTTCGGCGACGCCGTGGCCCCGGCCCTGGCCGAGGCCAAACCCGCGACCTGGCGCGCCGCCCAGCAGATCCGCGAAAACCTGGACATCATCGTGGCCGAGGGCCAGCGGTTGACCGAACTCGTGGACGACGTCCTGGACATCGCCAAGATGGAGTCCGGGCGCTGCGAATGGGACATGGCCCCCCTGTCCCTGGCCGACGCGGCCGGGCACGCGGTCAGGGCCGTCCTGGCCCTGGCCCGGGACAAGGGATTGGAGGTCGCCTGCGACCTGCCGCCTTCGCTGCCCCGCATCGTCGGCGACCGGGACCGGCTGGTCCAGGTGTTCGTCAACCTCGTGGGCAACGCCGTGAAGTTCACGACCAAGGGCGGCATCCGGGTCGAGGCCCGGGTCGAGGGACCGGAAATCCTGGTCGCCGTGCGCGACACGGGCTGCGGCATCGCCCCGGCCGACCTGGAGCGGATCTTCGAGAAATTCAAGCAGGCCGGAGACACCCTGACCGAGAAGCCCAAGGGCACGGGCCTGGGGCTGCCCATCTGCCGCCAGATCGTGGAACGCCACGGCGGGCGCATCTGGGCCGAGAGCCCGCCGGGACGGGGCAGCGTCTTTTACTTCACCCTGCCGATCCCCGCCGCCCTCCAGGACGGGGCGGCCTGCCTCCTGCCGGCCCCGCCGCCGTCCGCGCCCGGGGAGTCGGGGGACGGCAAGGGGCGCGTGCTCGTGGTCGACGACGACGCGGCCGTGCGGCGGTTTCTGGAAACGCTCCTCACCGACGCCGGCTATATCGCGGCCACGGCGGCAAGCGGGGCCGAGGCCCTGGCATTGGCCGCCGTCTGGCGGCCGGACTGCGTCACCATGGACCTGCGCATGCCGGGCATGGACGGCCGGGAGGCCATCCGGCGGCTGCGGGCCGACCCGGCCACGAGGCACATTCCGGTGCTCGTGGTGTCCGTGGCCTCCCGGCGAGAGGGCGTGGCCTCCGGGGCCGACGCCGCCGTGGTCAAGCCCGTCAGCCAGGAAGCGCTGCTGGACACCGTGCGCGGGCTCCTCGAGGGCCGCCAGGCCGTGCCGCCCCGGCCGTGCCTGCTCTACGCCCGAAACGGGGAGGGCCTGCCCGCCAAGCGGTTCTACATGTGCCCGGGAGAGAGCCTCGTTCTCTACGAAGAGGCGGAATTGTGGCGCGCCGTGGAGCAGGGGTTCGAGGGCACGGTCTTCATCCCGGCCTCCCTGGGGCACGACCTCGACCTCGAACGGCTGTGCGCCGCGCCAGGCGTGCACGTGGTCCTTTTTCCGGACGAGCCGGCCGGCCGGGGAGCCTGAAGGCCGGCAAAACGCGACGAGGCGGCTCCCGGCCCGGACGCGCCGTGGCCAGGAGCCGCCCCCGGGCGGAAGGTCGAGTCTCGGCCGGCCGGGCGCTGGTCCCCTTCGGCCGTTTTCCTACGAGAATTCCTTGAGCAGGGCGGCGATCTCCTCGCGGATGACGGCGGCCGCCGCCTTGGGCACGCCCTTTTCCAGGGCTTCGGCCGTTTCCCGGCGCAGGGCGTCCACCGTTTCCCGGTGCGCCCGCTCCATTTCGCCGCGAAGCGCCTCGGCCGCTTCGTCGCGCTCCCCGGTCAGCTCCCGGCGCAGCGCGGCCAGGGCGTCTTCGAGGTCCTTTCGGTCGGGCTTGGCGACGAGCCGGGCCATGGTCTCGGCGTCGGGCAGGTCGGCCGTCAAGGCGTCGCGAATTTTGGCGGCCAGGGCGTCGGGGTCGAGGCGGTCCGTTTCCAGGGTCTCGATGCGTCCCGAAAGCACCTCCCCCAGGGCCTGCGCCTCTTCGCGGGCGGCGTTCCGGGCTTCCTCCCGGGCGGCCTGGCGCGCGTCCTCGGCCAGGGCGGCCAGGCGCTCGTCCAGTCCCGTGGCGATGTCGCCGGCCAGGGCCTCGCGCAGTTCCCGGCGCAGTTCGGCCAGGCGCTCGTCGAGGTTGTCGGCGATGTCCCGGGCCAGGGTCTCGCGCAGGGTCTCCAGGCCTTCGCTCACGCTCGTGCGGGTGGCGAACTCCTCGGGGCCGGGCAGTTCGCGGCGCAGTTCGGCCAGCCGGGTCTCCATGGCGCTGGCGAAGTCCTTGAGCGACGCCTCGCGCTCTTTGGACTCGGCCTCCAGGCGCTTGAGGGACTGGCCGAGTTCCTCCAGGGGGCCGGAAAGGTCCGCCGGTTCGGCCGGCGCGGGCAGCCCGGCGGCCAGCGCGTCGAAACGCTTGTCCAGGGTGGTGGCCAGCTCGGCCAGGAGCTTGGTGCGGTCCTTGACGGCCCGGGTGTCCAGCTCGGCCATGAGCTCGGCGTGCAGCCCGGCCGTGTCCGGCGGCTGGGGCAACCCGGCGGCGAAGGCCTCCAGGCGTTCGGCCAGGGCTTCCTCGAGCCGCAACGACAGGGCGTCGGCCAGGGCGTCGTTGTCCGTGGCCGCGACGGATTCGAGCCGGTCGCGCAGGTCGTCGGCGGCCGTCTCCAGGGCGTCCAGGCGCTGGGCCAGGTCGTCCAGGCGGCCCGTGTCCGGGGCCGCGACGGGTTCGGGCTCGGGCGGGGGCCCCTTGGCGGCGTCGATGAGGTTGTCCAGCGCGCCGAGGTCGATGGAGCCCACCCGGGCGGGCGCGGCCGCGACCACCGCCGCTGCGGCCGCGGCGCTTCGCGGCGAAATGGAGCGGGCGCACCGG
>JAEWCY010000064.1 GCA_023390395.1 Pseudomonadota bacterium
TTCCAGGCCGTGATCTCGCGCGAGGCGCGGGCGCAGTGCCTGGACAAGATGGGCCGGCTGCCGGACTACGTCGTGGCCTGCGTCGGCGGCGGCTCCAACGCCATCGGCATGTTCCACCACTTCGTGCCCGACGCCTCGGTCAGACTCGTCGGCGTGGAGGCCGGCGGCACGGGCGAGCCCGGCTGCTACAACTCCGCGCCCATAAGCCTCGGCACGCCCGGCGTGCTCCACGGCATGCGCAGCATGCTGCTGCAGACGAAAGAGGGGCAGATCCAGCCGTCGCACTCGGTTTCGGCCGGCCTGGACTATCCCGGCGTCGGCCCCGAGCACGCCTACCTGGGCGCGACGGGCCGGGTGAAATACGAGATCGCCGTGGACAGCGAGGCCCTGGCCGCCTTCGAGGCCCTGTGCCGCCGCGAGGGCATCATCCCGGCCCTGGAGAGCTGCCACGCCGTGGCCTGGGTGCGCAGCCACGCCGCCGAGATTCCCAAAGGATCGCAGGTGGTGGTGTGTTTGTCCGGCCGGGGCGACAAGGACCTCGGCATCATCGAAGCCTACGAGAAAAAGCAGGGAGGCCTCGCATGAGCCAGTCCATCCTCACCGCGCGCATCATGGAGGCGCTCGGGGCCGGGCGCAAGGCGCTCATCCCCTTCCTGCCCGGCGGCTTTCCGGACAAGGAGCGCTTCTTCGACGAACTCGACGCCCTGGACGCCGGCGGCGCGGACATCATCGAGATCGGCGTGCCCTTTTCCGATCCCGTGGCCGACGGCCCGGTGGTGGAAAAGGCCTCCCTCGATTGCCTCTTAAGCGGCACCTGCCTGTCCTGGCTCTTCCACGAGCTGTCCAAGCGCAAGGGCCGCTACAAGGCCGGGCTCGTGCTCATGGGCTACTACAACCCCTTCCTGCAGTACGGCCTGGACAACCTGGCCGAGGACGCGGCCGACGCCGGCGTGGCCGGCTTCATCGTGCCGGACCTGCCGCTCGAGGAATCCGGCCCCATGGCCGAGGCCCTGGCCAGGTTCGATCTGGACCTCATCCCCCTGGTCGGGCTCAACACCTCCGAGGAGCGCCTGGCCGCCTACGCCGAAAAGGCGCGCGGCTTCGTCTACTTCGTGTCCGTGCTCGGCACCACGGGCATGCGCGAGTCGCTGCCGGCCGAGATCGTCGAGCGCCTGGCCGCGGTGCGGCGCATCTTCAAGACGCCCGTGGCCCTGGGCTTCGGCATCAAGCGGCCCGAGCAGCTGTCCGCCTTCGGCGACCTCATCGACGCCGTGGTCTTCGGCTCGGCGCTGATCGCCCACATCGACGCCGGCGGCACGGCCGCCGAATTCATGGCCCGCTGGCGCAGCTGACCGCAACGATACGGGCGGCCGGATCGCGACGTGATCCGGCCCATGGGCCCCCGGCCGGCATGCGACCCGGCCGGGCGGCCCTCCCCTGTCGCGGGAAGCCGCCATGCACGCTCCAACCTACGCCGCCTATCTCCTCGCCCTGACCGCCAGCATGCTCACGCCCGGCCCGGCCATGCTGCAGGCCCTGACGCTGGGCATGCGCCACGGCTGCCGGCCCGTGGCCTTCGTGGCCCTCGGCAACGTCTGCGCCACGCTGCTGCAGATCCTCGTCGCCCTGTACGGGCTTTCGCTGCTCTCCGACGCGCCGTGGCTCCTGCGCGCGGCGTCGCTGGCCGGCGCGGCCTACATCGCCTGGCTGGGCCTGGCCCTGTGGCGGGCCGGCGCGCGGGAGGTCGCCCCGGCGGGCGACGCCGCCCGGCCGCCGCTCTGCTCCCTGGCCCTGCAAGGCGCGGGCGTGGCCGCGGTCAACCCCAAGGCCTGGGGATTTCTGGGCGCGCTTTTGCCGCCTTTCGTCGCGAACGGCCTGCCGGACGTCGCCGGCATCGCGCTTCTGGCCGCGCCCATCCTGCTGTTGGCCTTCGGCGGCATGCTGGCCTACGCCCGGTTCGGGACCTGGCTGGCCGGGGCGCTGGCCTCGCCGCGCGCCGCCCGGCGGTTCTTCCGGGCCATGGCGCTCACGCTTTGGGCCTGCGCCGGCTGCTTCGCCGCGGGATAAGGCTGGTTTCTCCGTCCCATATGGGGTAATCGGGTCGCAGAACGGACAACCGCCCATGCCGCACTGCGCCAAGATACTCTTCGTCGACGACGACCAGGCCGTGCTCGACTCCCTGCGGCGCGGCCTGTGCCGCCGTTACGACGTGGCCACCGCCGCCGGCCCCCGGGCCGGCCTCGAGGCGTTGCGGGAATGCGGCCCGTACGCCGTGGTCGTCTCGGACCTGCGCATGCCGGGCATGGACGGCGTGGCCTTCCTCAAGGCGGCCAAGGAACGCTGTCCGCAGATCGTGCCGGTCATGCTCACGGGCCACGGCGACCTGACCGCGGCCATGGCCGCGGTCAACGAAGGCCACATCTTCCGCTTCCTGACCAAGCCCTGCCCCATCCCCGCGCTGTGCCTGGCCCTGGACGCCGCCCTGGAGCAGTACCGCCTGGCCGCCGCCGAGAGGGAGCTGGTGCGGGTGACGCTGGAAAACGCCCGCCTCAAGGAGGACGTGGAGCGCATCATGCGCCACGACCTCAAGTCGCCGCTGACCACCATCATCAGCCTGCCCCAGGTCCTGCGCCTGGCGGCCAACCTCGACGACGACCAGCGCGAGATGCTCTCGCTCATCGAGGACGCCGGCTACATGGTGCTGTCCATGGTCAACCTGTCCACGGCGCTGTTCAAGATGGAGCGCGGCCAGTTCGTGCTCGACCCGGCCGACGTGGACCTGCTCCCCGTCGTGCGCAAGATCGTGAGCGTCCACGCCGACGCGGCCAGGTGCCGCGGCCTGACGATCGAACTGACCCTCGACGGCGCGCCGGCCGGGCCCGGGGCCATGTTCCTGGTGCGCGGCGAGGAGCTGCTTTGCTATTCCATGCTGGCCAACCTCGTGGCCAACGCCGTGGAAGCCTCGCCGGACGGCGGGACGGTGACCGTGGCCCTGCGCCGCGAGGGGGCCTTGGCCAGCGTGGCCATCGCCAACAAGGGGGCCGTGCCCGAAAGCGTGCGGGAACGGTTCTTCGAGAAGTACGCCACGGCCGGCAAGGCGCGGGGCACGGGCCTTGGCACCTATTCGGCGCGGCTGATCGCCCTGGCCCACGGCGGCGAAATCGCCATGGCCACGGACGAGGCCGCGGGCACCGTGGTCACCGTCCGGCTTCCCGGCGCGGCATGAGGGCGCGCTCGGCCAGGGCCTCGTTGATCTTCCGGTCCAGGGTGTTGGGGGAGAAGGGCTTGACGACGTAGTTGGTCACGCCGGCCTGCATGGCCGTGAGCACGTGCTCCTCGTTGGCCTCGGCCGTGATCATGACCACCGGCAGCTTGCGGTAGGCCTCGCTGGCCCGGATGCGGTTCAGAAGCGACAGGCCGGACATGCGCGGCATGTTCCAGTCGAGCAGCACCAGGTCCACGTGGTGGCCGTTGATGTAGTTCCAGGCGATGTCGCCGTCCTCGGCGCACTCGACGTTGCGGTAGCCCAGCTGGCGCAGGATGAAGACGATGGTCTTGCGCATGGGCTGCTGGTCGTCCACCACCAGGATGGCCGGAAAGGACGTCGATTCCATGGCCGCCTCCTTGGCTGCGTCCCCAGGATAACCGCAAAACGCCGGGCGCGCCAGGGAATCGGTTTTTTTCCCGTCAAAGCCGAAGACGACGGCGGGCGGCTAGTCGCAGCGGTGGCGGCTGCAGGCCCCCTCGCGGATGAAGACCACGGATTCGGCGATGTTGGTGCACTGGTCGCACACCCGCTTGAGGCCGTGGGCGATGAAGCTCACCTGCACGGCCCGTTCCACCGGCCGGGCCACCTCGCGCATGTACTCGGTCATCTCCTTGAGGATGGCCACGTTGAGCTCCAGGATGTCCTCGGACTCCTCGCACACGCGCCGGGCGACATCCAGGTCGAGTTCGGAGAAGCACACGGCCGTGCGGGCCAGGAACTCGCGCGTGGCTCCGGCCAGCTCCTCCAGCCGGGCCGGCGGGGCGATGGGCTCGCGCTCGGCCAGCCACAGCCCCCGGTAGGCGATGCCCACGGCCTGGTCGGCGATGCGCTCGATGTCCCCCACCGAGCGCATGCAGCCGAGGATGTAGCGCAGGTCCCGGGCCACGGGCTGGTACAGGGCGAGCAGACGCAAAATCTCGGCGTCCAGGGCGCATTCCATCCCGTCTATGGTCGCATCCGCGGCGATGACCGCCCGGGCCGGTGCGGGATCGCGCTCGAACACCGTGCGCAGCGCCTTCTCCACGGCGACCTGGGCCATGTGAAAGGCCGTGAGCATGTCCGTCTTGAGCTTTTCCAGGTCCGCTTCGATGATCCGTTCCACGCCGCCCTCCACTCCAGGAAAATCGTGCAGGCAATGACTTCAAAGCGTATCCAACGGCCACACGTCTGGCAAGACTTCCGCCGAATTGTCACATAAGCGCCCTTCCCGGACGCGTCGGGGCGGGGTGGTATCCCCGGCGACGCCAACATACTTTTCCGTATCCCCCTTGCATTTTCGGCCGCAGCGGCCAAAATCGGCCAAACGCCGGCGCGCCCGCCTTCCCGCCGCCGCGCTTCCAAAGGAATCCGCATGACCCGACTTTCCGCCGGTTCGCCGGCCATGGTGCTCGTCACCGTCTGCATCGCCCAGTTCATGGTCCCATTCATGCTCACCTCGGTCGGGGTGGCCCTGCCGTCCCTCGGCCGCGAGCTCGGGGCCACGGCCATGCAGCTCGGTCTCATCGAACAGCTCTACGTCGTCTCCCTGGCCATGGGCATGCTGGCCTTCGGGCGCTACGGCGACATCGTGGGCCAGCGCCGGGTGCTCCTGCCGGGCTTGGCCGTCTTCACGGCGCTCACCTGCTCGCTGGGATTCACCCGCTCGGTGGACATGGTGCTCGTCCAGCGCTTCTTCCAGGGCATCGGCGCCTGCATGATGCTGTCCGGGTCCCTGGCCTTGGTGGCGGCGGCCTATCCGCCGGAGCTTCGGGGCCGCAAGATCGGTCTCGTCTCGGCCTGCACCTACGCCGGCCTGTCGATGGGGCCGGTGCTCGGCGGCTACGTCACGGGGCATTTCGGCTGGCGCTGGGTGTTCCTCATGTCCGCGCCCCTGGGCCTGGCGGCCACGGCCATGTGCCTTTTCGGCATGCGCGAGGGGCCCCAAAACGCCTCGGGCGAGCGCATGGACTGGCGCGGCGGCGTGTTCTACGCCGTAAGCGTCGGCCTGCTCATGCTGGGCGCGGCCCATGCCCGGGAGCTGCCCCTGGGCCCGGCCATGCTCGCCGGGGGACTGCTCGGGTTGGCCGTCTTCCTGCGCCTGCAGGCCCGCACGCGCTGCGCCCTGCTCGACATGCACCTGCTGGCGCGAAACCGCTTCTTCACCCTCAGTTGCCTGGCGGCGCTCGGCAACTACGCCGCCACCTTCGGCATCACCTTCCTCATGAGCCTGTACCTGCAATACGCCAAGGGCCTGCCGCCGCGCCAGGCCGGGTTCGTGCTGCTCTTCCAGCCCATCCTGCAGGTCGTGGCCTCGCCCGTGGCCGGCCGGCTGACGGAGCGTTTCGCCGCGGAAAAGCTGGCCACGGTCGGCATGCTGGTCAGCTCGGCCGGGCTCTTCCTGGCCGCCGCGACGATAAGCGCCGCCACGCCCATCTGGGTGCTCGTGGCGGAACTGATGGTCATCGGCGTCGGGTTCGGCATCTTCATCACGCCCAATTCCACGGCCATCATGGGCAGCGTGCAAAAGCGCCAGTTCGGCCTGGCCTCGGGCATGATCGCGGCCATGCGCACGCTCGGCATGGCCGTGTCCATGACCTCGGTCACGCTGATCTTTTCGCTTTTGATGGGCGAGGCCACCATCACCGCCGACACCCTGCCGGCCTTCCTGGTCAGCATGCGCATCGGGCTCTCGGCCTTCGCCGTGTTCTCGTGCCTGGGGGTGATCCTGTCGTTCTGGCGGGGGAAAAAACCGGGCAGCGCCGCCCCGGGCGGCGAAGGCCGCGCCTGCCGGGGGGCGTGAGGACGACGTGGCCCGCAGCGCCGCGAAAGGGAAGCAAACGTCCCCTTCGCGGCGCGAGGCAGGCTACTTGTAGTAAATCTTGATCTCGTTGGTCCCCGGCGTGTCGTTGCCGGGGGTGGGGCGGCCGGCGGTGATGACCACCGGCTCGCCGGGCGCGATGTCCGGGCAGGCCCGCACGAACTCCTCCACCCGGGCCATGTGGTCCTCGTCGGGGCCCACCTCGATCAGGCGCGGCCGCACGCCCCAGGCGAAATTGAGGAAGCGCAGCACGCGCGGGTCCGGCGTCACGCCGAAGATCTGCTGGCGCGGCCGGCGGCTGGAGGTGATGCGGGCGTTGTAGCCGCTTAAGGAGTGGCACACGATGGCCTTGCCCTCCATGTTGTCGGCGATGAGGCAGGCCGAATAGGCCACGAACTTGCCCGGATTCTTCTCCCGCTTGGGCGCGTAGGGCGAAGGGATGCGCTCCAGGTAGTACTCCAGCGCGTTGTCGGAAATCTCCCGCATCACCCGCACCGTCTCGACCACATGGTCGCCCACGGCCGTCTCCTCGGACAGCATGACGCAGTCCGCGCCGTCCAGGATGGCGTTGGCCACGTCCGTGGATTCCGCCCGGGTCGGGATGGGGTTTTTGACCATGGACAGCAGCATCTGCGTGGCCACGATGACCGGCCGCTGGGCGTGGCGGCAGGCCCGGATGATCTTCTTCTGGATGATGGGCAGCTCGGGGATGGGGCATTCCAGGCCCAGGTCGCCGCGCGCCACCATGACCGCGTCCGTGATTTTCAGGATCTCGTCGAGGTTGTCCACGGCGTTTTGGCGCTCGAGCTTGGAGACCACGGGCATCCACACGCCGTGCTTCTTGATCTCGTCCTTGGTCATGACCACGTCGCCGGCGTTTTGCACGAAGGAGATGGCCACGGCGTCCACGCCCACGTCGATGCCCTCGTGCAGGTCCTTGACGTCCTTGGCCGTCAGCGCCGGCAGGGGATGGTGCTTGCCGGGGAAGGCGATGCCCTTGTTCGACGAGAGCAGCCCCGCGTTCTGGGCCTCGATCTCGTAGAGCCGGTCGGCCTTGATCTCGCGGGTGACGTGGAACTGGAGCAGACCGTCGCTCAAGTTGACCGGCATGCCCACGCGCAGCCCGGCCAGAAGCTCGGGCATGTCCAGCGACACGAACACCCGCTCGTCCCGGGCCGGGTCGGGCCGCTCGTCGGGGAGTCCCAGCAGCAAGGCCTCGCCCTTGCCCACGGTGCGCGGCGAATCGGCCACCTCGCCGATGCGGGTCTTGGGGCCGCACAAATCGGCCAGGGCGGTCAGCGGGATGCCGAACTCGCCCTCCAGGGACCGGATGGTCTTGATGACAGGTTCGAAATAGGCGGCGTCGGCATGGGAGAAGTTCAGGCGGAAGATGCGCACGCCGTGCCGAACCATCTCACGCATGGTTTCGGGCTTGAGCGACGCAGGTCCCAGGGTGGCCACGATCTTGGTGTGCATGTTTGCCTCCAGGCGTATCCGGTCCGCTCCCCGGCGCGAGGCGGGAAAAAGCGGATGCATGCCGGACGGGTTTGAGATAGGCTAAACCCCGGCTGATTGCCGTTTCGCGACAAGCCCCTGTCTACCGAGGGCGCGCGTTTTGGACAAGGCCGAAGGCATGCCGCCAAGGGGGAATCGTTTCATGGGCAGCGACAAGGATCTCAACGGGGCCAAGGCCGCCGGAACCTGCAAGGAGGCCCGGAGCGGGCAGGAGCCGTGCTTTCCGCCCGTGTCCTTCATCACGTTCGTCTTGTCCCTGGCCCAGTCGGCCATGGTGCTCATGGGCGAGGCCCCGGACCCGGAATCCGGCGCGTACATGCAGAACCTGCCCCAGGCCAAGCACACCATCGACATCCTGGCCATGCTCGACTGCAAGACCCGCGGCAACCTCGGCCCCGAGGAACGCGAGGTCCTGGAAACCATCCTGTGCGAACTGCGCATGGCCTACGTGAAAAAGCAGTAACCCCCCGGAGCACGCCATGGAAACCATTCCCGTCGGCCTCGTCGGCGTCACGGGCTATACCGGCATGGAGCTGGCCCGGATACTGGCCGTCCATCCCCTGCTGCGCCTGACGCGGGCCACCTCCCGCACCGAGGCCGGCAAGCCCCTGGCCGCCATCTACCCCTTCCTGCAGGGCTTCATGGCCGGCGACGTCCTCATGACCGAACCAGACGCCGCCGACCTGGCCGGGGCCTGCAAGCTGGTCTTCCTGGCCGTGCCCCACGGCGCGGCCATGGACTACGCCGCCGAACTTCTGGCCGCCGGGCTCGCCGTCGTGGACCTCTCCGCCGACTTCCGCCTGGCCGACAAGGAGGTCTACGCCGCCTGGTACGGCCTGGACCACCGCCACCCCGAGCTTTTGTCCCAGGCCGTCTACGGCCTGCCCGAACTCTACGGCCCGGCCATCCGCCAGGCGCGGCTCGTGGCCAACCCCGGCTGCTACCCGACCTCCGTCATCCTGGGGCTGGCCCCGGCCCTGGCCGCCGGGCTGGTCGAGACCGACGGCATCGTGGCCGACAGCAAGTCCGGCGCGTCCGGGGCCGGGCGCAAGGCCGCCGTGCCCACGCTTTTCTGCGAGGTCCACGACACCTTCCGGGCCTACGGCCTGGGCAAGCACCGCCACACTCCGGAGATCGAGCAGGAGGTGTCCAAGCTCGCCGGCGCGGACGTGACCCTGTCGTTCAACCCGCACTTGCTGCCCATCGACCGGGGCATCCTCTCCACCATCTACACGCGCCTGACGCGCCAGGCGACGGTGGAGGAGATCCACGCGCTTTACCAAAAGCACTACGCGGACAAGCCCTGGGTGCGCGTGCTGCCGCTCGGCAAGCTCCCGGAGACGCGCTTCGTGCGCGGCACCATGTTCTGCGACATCGGGCTCGTGGTCGACGCGCGCACCGGCCGGCTCATCGTCGTCTCGGCCATCGACAACCTCTGCCGGGGCGCTTCCGGCCAGGCCGTGGCCTGCGCCAACCTCATGTGCGGCCTGCCCGTGGACACGGGCCTGCATTTGGCGCCGATGATGCCGTAGCGAGAAAAGACGGAAGATGCGGGGAGGGAACCCCTTTTTGAAAAAAGGGG
>JAEWCY010000016.1 GCA_023390395.1 Pseudomonadota bacterium
GTGTTGATGTCGCTGAACACGCCGCTCAAGGTCTTTCCCAGGGTGGTGACGACGCCGACGATGACGGCGGCGATGAGCGCGGCCATGAGCCCGTATTCGACGGCGGTGGCCCCTTCCTCGTCACGAACGAAATTGGTGATGGTGCGCAGCATGGTTTTTCTCCCCTTCGAAATATGTTGATGGTCGTTGCTTCCGTTGCCGATCTTGATTCAAAGAAAAGCAGGGGCCGTGCCAAATGGAACGGTAACGACAACAATTTGAAAATATTGGGGAAGTGAAATCCGCCTTAGCCCACGTTCGACGGATCGTGGAATGCGGGGAAGCCATTCCCGGATGCGTGGAACCCGCGGCGTCAGGGCAGGGGGGAAAGGCTCGCGCCGAGCAGGCCGAAACGCTTCGGCGCATCGGCCGGGGGCGGCAGGGCCCGCAACGTCAGGCGCGATTCCCCGGGCGGCAGGGCCAGCTCCAGGACCACCGGCGTGTCCGGCCCGTCCGAGGCGATCTCCCGGGAGAGGCCCGGCCCGGACACGGCCAGACGCACCGGGGAAAGGGCGATGAGCGAAAAGGCCAGGCGGACGGGCAAGGGCGCGTCGCCCTCCTGGCGCAGGCGCAGCTCGCCGGCCTCGCCGGCCCAGACGATGTCGCCGGTGATGGCCCGCTCGGGCGCGGAAAAGCCCGGGCCAAAGCGCAGTATCGCCCGGGAGGGGCCGCTTGCGGCCACGCTGCCGGCCGGGACCAGGGCCAGGGAACCCAGGGCGATGCCGCCGCCTTTCGATTCCAGGGCCGTTTCGGACAGTCCCCGGCGGCCCACGGTGTCGGCCGGGGTCAGGCGCAGGCGGCCGCCGTCCGTGTAGAGCGCGTCGTAGTATCGGTTGCCGGCGTCGAGGACGAGGTCCGCCCGGTCGGCCAGGAGCGTGGGCGCGTCCGGGCGCGGGGCGTAGGGATCGGCCTCGGCAGGTCCCAGGCGCGCCGCCCGGGCCAGGAGCACGGCCGTGACCCGGCCGTCCGGCGCGGGCAGGCGGCGCAGGGCGAAGACCGGCCGGTCCGCCGGCAGGGGGGCCGGGGCGACGGCGGCCACGTCCAGCCGCTTGCCCGTGCGGTGGAGAAACCAGGCCTCCCAGTAGCCTTGCCGGGGCTTTTCCTCGCGCACCGCCGCGAAGAGGTCGGGCGCGACGAGCAGCGCCCCGTCCGGCACGGCGTCGAAGGCCGGACTGCGCACGGCCAGCAGGGCGGCGCGCCAGCGCCCGGCCGCCGCGACCTTGCTTTCCCGCACCGAGGCGTTGACCGAGGCCGTGACCAGGGTCGCGCCGGCCACGGCCAGGGCCAGGCCGCCGGCCAGGGCCGCCCGCAGGGCCGGCCGTCCGGCCAGTCGGCCGCAGGCCCACAAGGCCAGGCCGGCCAGACCCACGGCCGCGGCGTAGCCGGAAAAGCCCGAAGTCACGTACCAGGCGAGCCCCTTTCGGGCCGGCTCCTGGTACTTGGGCGACAGGGCGATGAGCAGGTTGGGGCAGACGAAGGCGTAGGCGACCATGAGCGCCGGGACGAGGCGCACGCGCGGGGGCGGTGATATTGCGCCGGTCAGCAGGCGGTAGGACAGGCCGCCGGCGAGCAGGGCCAGGGCGATCCAGGCCGGGGCCAGGCGCGGCCAGTGCGCCGCCAGTTGCCGCAGGTAGGCGGGCAAGTCCAGGACCAGGGCGGCGGCGGCCGTCGGGAAGCGGTTGACGTCGTCGAGCGCCAGGGGAAAGGCCCCCAGGGGCAGGGCGGAGCGGCTGTAGGCCCAGACGGTGCGGACGATGGCGGCCGGGTCGGACAGGGCCAGGGCGTTGCCCGCGTACTGGCTCGGGTGCAGGGCCCGGTAGGCCAGGCTCACGGTGACAAACGCCGCGAAGCCCAGGCAGGAGGCGGCGAGAAGGCTTGGCCGGGCCCGGGGCGTGCCGCGCCCGGAAAGCCACAGCACGGCGACGCACAGAGGGGCGTAGGCGAGAAAGGCCTCGAAATGGCAGCAGGCGGCGAAGGAGAGGATGACGGCCGCGGCCAGAAAGCCCTTGGAGCCGCCCCGGCCGAAGCGCCACAGGCACCAGACCGCCAGCGTCAGGCACAGGAGCCCGGAGTCGAAGACCAGCGGATAGGCCGTGAGGATGTTGTGGTGCCAGTTGTCCTGGTAGAGGGCCAATGCGAGGAGCGCGGCCAGGGCCCCGAGCCCGGGTGCGCCGGCCATGCTCCCGGCCGCGAGGCAGAAGCCGGCCAGGGCGGCCAGGAACACCGGCAGGGACAGGGCCTTGCGGGCGGCAGGATCGTCCAGGAAATAGGGCAGGGAGGTCAGCCCCACGTGGAGGTAGTGGTGGAAGCGGCCCGAGCCCGTGGCCAGCTCGTCGAGCAGGGCGGGCAGGCGGCCGCCGACGACGTGCTGCTCGTAATAGAGGTCGTCGCTGGTGGCCGGCCCGGCTTGCAGATAGCCCCAAAGCACGAGCACGGCCGCGACGGCCAGGCAAAGGACCGTGAAATAGCGGTCGGCGCGGCCGGCGGCCTGGGGGCCTGGGGATGGCGGCATGGGCGCGGACGATCAGCTCGTGGCCGGCCGGACCGTCACGGCCGCGGCGCGGCCTCGGCCGCCAGCGTTTGGGGGTTGAGGCAGGTGGGAGGCGTGTCCCCGGCCAGCATGGCGAGCAGGTTTCGCGCCGCCAGCTCGGCCATGCCGTCGCGGGCCGTCCGCGTGGCCGAGCCGGTGTGGGGCGTGACCACGACGTTTTGCAACGCGGCCAGGCCCTCGGCCAGGCGCGGCTCGAATTCGTAGACGTCCAGGCCCGCGCCGGCCAGGCGGCCTTGCCGCAGGGCCGCGACCAGGGCGGCCTCGTCGATGATGGGGCCGCGGCCGGTGTTGACGAGGATGGCCGTGGGCTTCATGCGGGCAAACGCGGCGGCGTCGAAGGCGTGGCGCGTCTCCGGGGTGAGCGGCGCGTGGATGCTTATGACGTCGGCGGCGGCCAGGAATTCCTCGAAGGGGAGCTTTTTGGCCCCGAATTCTCCTTCCAGAGCGGCGTTCGGCCTCCGGCCGCCGGTGTAGACCACGGGCATGGAAAATCCGCGCGACATGCGGGCCATGGCCGTGCCGATGCGCCCCGGCCCGAAGATGCCAAGCGTCTTGCCGGTGATCTCCTGGCCGATGAACTGCAGCGGTCCCCAGCCCGGCCATTGGCCCGAGCGCATGACCGCGTCCGAGGGCACGACGTGGCGGGCCACGGCCAGGACCAGCGCCCAGGCCAGTTCGGCCGTGGCGATGGTGAGCACGTCCGGGGTGTTGGACACGGGAAGGCCCCGCCGGGTGGCCTCGGGCACGTCGATGTTGTCGTAGCCCACGGCGTAGTTGGCGTAGCCGCGAAGCTTCGGGGCGGCGTCGAAGAAGCCGGCGTCGATGCGGTCGGTGAGCAGCCCGACGACGCCGTCGGCGTCGGCGGCCCGGGCGAGGAGCTCCTCGCGCGTAAGCGGCCTGTCCTCGGGATTGACCCACACCTGGCAGGACCGGCGCAAAAGGGCCAGTCCGGCCTCGGGAATCCGCCGCGTCACCACGACCTTGGGGCGCTCGCCCATGACGACCTCCTGGGGCTGTGCGTAAAGCCGCTTTCGGTCCTACCGGTCGAGGACCGGCAGGGACAGTCGGCGACGGTATAACGCCGCGTCCGTGGCGCTGTCGAGCCAGCGCTTGTCCGGGCCGTCGGCCTGCTCGGCGACCAGGACCGCCGACACGCGGGCGAAGGGCGGCAGGGGCGTGACCGTCGAGGCCCGCACGCGGCGCGCTTCCATCGCCTTCCCTTCGATCAGGGCCAGGGTGAAAAATCCATAGGGCTTCATGGCCGCGTCCGGGTTTTCGACGCGCAAAAAAGCCAGGCGCGACGGCGCGGCCAGGGCACAGTTGAGGAAGGACCGGTCGCCGTCGTGGCTGATGGAAACGGCCACGTCCGGGACCTTTTCCACCAGGGAGAAAAAAAGGATCGCGGCCAGGGCCAGGGCCTGGAGACACACGCCGGGCAGGGGCCGGCGGGCGCGCAGGGCCAGGGCCTGGCCCGCGGCGAAGACGCCGAGCACCGCGGCCACGGCCAGCCCCAGGCCCAGGGAGGCGTTGAGCGTCGCGCCCTCGTGGTCCAGGAAGTCCCAGGGGAGCAGGTAGCCCAGGTTCAGGCCCGGCAGCAGGGCGAAAAGCCTGTCGTAGGGCACGGAATGATTGCGGCTGTCGAGAAAGGCGTCCGGCCAGCGCACGAAGACGCACAGCAGGCAAAACGCCAGCAGGAAGAAGGGCAGGGCCAGGAATTTTTCGCGCCTCCCCGGCTCGGCCATCCAGCGGGCGAGGCCGAAGGCCATGAAGGGCATGGCCGCGGTCCAGTTGCGCGCGGCGTAGGCCTCGCTGCCGTTGGCCCAGAGCATGGTGCAGAAATAGGCGGCCAGCAGGACGAGGACGATGCGGCCGGCCGGCTCGCCGTCGCGCCAGAGAAACCAGAGCCCGACCAGGGCCAGGAGCATGTGGGGGGCGTTTGGCAACAGTCCGTGGCGCATGTCCAGGAGGTTGACCACGACGCGGTCGGGCACGGCCAGGAGGGAGACGGGGAAGGCCGGATTGCCGCCGCCGATGGCCGCGCCGAAAAGACTGTAGTTGTAGAGGAGATAGAGCCCGCCCATGGCGGCGGCCAGGGCGGCCATGGCCGCCTGGCGCGTCCGGGACAGGCGGGGGCGCAGGGTGAGGAACACCACGGCGCAGGCCACCGCCGCCTCCAGGGAGAGCTTCACGTGCAGAAACGGCAGCAGGCACAGGCCCAAAACGGCCGGCAGGGCGTTTTCCGGGCGCTTGTGCCGGCCCGAGACGAAAAAGAGCAGCACAAGGGCGTTGGCGGAAAAAAGCAGGATCTCGGCGAAAAAAAGGCGCAGGTAGGCCACGACCGGCATGGCGAAGGCCGTGGCGGCGACGGCGGCCACGGCCACGCCCCGGTCGAAGCGGCGCAGCAGCGCGGCATGCAGCAGGCAAAGCCCGGCCGCGCCCACGGCGAAGGACAGCCAGCGCGCCCCTCCGAGTCCGGCCAGGTACAGGACCGGGGAGCCGAGGAGGGGATAGGCCACGGAATGGATGAGCCGGCCGGCGTGTCCGGCCGGGCTTTCGGCCAGGGGCGAGAAGACGCCGGAGGCGGCCAGCATGTCCTGCCAGACGGCGTCGGCGGGGTGGAAGCCCTGGCCGTGGAAGATCCCCAGGCCGTAGGCGACGTAGCGGACCTCGTCGCCGGTCAGGGCCAGGTTGCCGACGAGCAGGGCGTGGACGGCCCACAGGGCGCACAGCAGACAGCACAGGGGCAGGGCGGCGTCGGCGGCGCTCGGGCGCGGGGGGGCGAAGGGGCGGGGCTCCATGTGCGGCGGCCTTGGTCGCGGGTTTTGCATGGGTCGGGGCGGGCGCACGGTGGCCCAGGCCGGCCGGGGTTGTCAATGGCGCGGCGGGGTGCGCCGAGCGCGACCGGAAAACCCAGGGATTCCCGGAATGAAGATCGGGTGTTTTTTTCTTGAAGATTCCGCTTTACAAATGTGGCGGAACGATTACTTCTAAAATTAACGGCGACCTCGAAAGAGGCGAAACCCCAGCAGGAGGAAGCGCCGCGACGAATGCCATCTCCCATACCCGGCGAAGCGAGTCGCCCCGGAAAATTGGCGAAAAACGACAAAAGTCGTAGCCAACTCGGCGAGAGGACTTTTCCGATCGCCTTAGGGACAGCGCGAGCGGCGCGGCCGGAAAGGCCGCCAGGGACCGCGAGCAAAGCCAAGTTGGGTGACAGGACCTGGATTCGACAACGCTCAAGACAACCCAAGCCGGAGGTCAGGCCGATGGGCCAGAAACGTCCATATCCGGCGAAGCGAGTCGCCCTGATCTGACGGCCGGGCAGCCGGCCGCAAGCGCGGGGGCCCTTCCACCCCCGCCCGGAGCGAGGCGCCCTCCCCGGCGAGAGCCGAGGGGACGGCGCAAGAAGAACGGAACAAGGAACCAGGACCCGGTAAAACGCAAAAGGCACACACAGCCGGAGGACGCAGCCAACGGGCAATGCACTCCCATACCGGCGAATCGAGTCGCCTTGACCTGACGGCCGGACAGCCGGCCGCAAGCGCGGGAGCCCTTCCACTCCCGCCGGGACGTAGCGCCGCCCGGGCGAGAAGGCCCGGACGACGGCGCGAAAAGAGCGAAAAAGGAAACTGGATCCGGAAAACGCCCAAGGAACACGAAGCCGGAGGATCCTGCCGACGGGCAAAGAGCTTCCATATCCGGCGAGAAGAGTCGCCCTGAAAACGGCGGCCGCCTGAGGGCCGCAAGGCGAGAGGACTTCCCCGATCGCGGGCGAAGCGGCCGGAAAAGCGCCGGCAAGACGGTGCAGGGCCGCTTCAGCAAGGGCAGAGGTTCAGGATTCCGGAAACTGCCGAAAGTGCAACGAGCCGGAAACGGCGAAAAGAAATACTTGAAGCAAGCACCTTCCCCGGCGAGACGGCTCGCCGCGCGGACGAGGAACCGGAGGTTCTCTCCGGGACCAGCCAGGCGGGGGCAACCGCACCTTCGCCGGCGACAGGGCTAGGACCGGCCGCAATGACCGGAATCGTCCCACGCCCGTGACGGAAGGGTAACGGCAGCTTGGTAACGCAACGCGCAACATGACCGATACGACCTCGCCTGGCCCGACCAAAGGACCGGGCGAGGTTTTTTATTCCCCAAACCTGAGATGGAGGACCACAGGCATCATGAGCAGCCAGATCAAGACAGCCCTGCTTCTCGGACTGTTGACCGCGCTCATTCTCATCGTCGGACAGGCCATGGGCGGACGGCAGGGACTCGTCATCGCCTTCGTCATGGCCCTGGTCATGAATCTCGGCAGCTACTGGTTTTCGGATAAGATCGTGCTGTCCATGTACGGCGCGCGGGAGCTTTCCCCGGCCGACGCCCCGGGACTGCACGCCATGGTGGAGGAGCTGGCCCGAAACGGCGGCATCCCCAAGCCCCGGGTCATGATCGTGCCCCAGGAGGCCCCCAACGCCTTCGCCACGGGCAGAAACCCCGAACACGGGGTGGTCTGCGTCACCGAGGGCATCATGCGCCTGCTCTCCCCCGAGGAGTTGCGCGGCGTGCTGGCCCACGAGCTCGGGCACATCAAAAACCGCGACATCCTGGTGCAGTCCATCGCCGCCGTGCTCGGCGGGGCCGTGGTCATGATGGCCAACATGCTCCAATGGGGCGCGATCTTCGGCATGGGCCGCAGCAACGACGAGGAGGGCGGCGGTTCCGGGGTGCTCGGCGGCCTGCTCATGGCCATCCTGGCCCCCATCGCCGCGAGCCTCATCCAGATGGCCATTTCGCGCTCCCGCGAATATCTGGCCGACGCCACCGGGGCGCGGCTTTCCGGCACGCCCCTGGCCCTGGCCGGGGCGCTCGGCAAGCTCGACGACTATGCCCACCGCATCCCCATGAACGCCAACCCGGCCACGGAAAACATGTTCATCGTCAATCCCTTCGCCGGCATGTCCATGGCCTCGCTCTTCTCCACCCATCCGCCCACCGAGGAGCGCATCCGCCGCCTGCGCGAGATGGCCGGCCGGTAGAAGGAACGCGGCGGGGAAAGGCGGCGGCGAAAACGCCTTTGCGGGCAAGGGGCCAAGGCCCCGCCAACGCCAGGGCGATTCCTCGCCGGCTTAGAGCGACCAGGGAGGGGCGAAACGCCCGCGACGGTCCCGGCATGGGACTGTCAGGAAATCCCTTCATCGATACTGAAGCCCGGGGCGACGGGAAACCGCGCGCCCCGGGCTTTCCGTTTGGCGAAACCGCGTTCGTCTCCGGCGTCCCGGCGATCGGCCGCGCTCGCGGGAGCCTGTCGTCGCGTCACGGGACGTCCGGCCCCGGGCCGCGCCGCCCCACGACCGCGCCGTCCGGCAAGCCGCGTCAGCCGACAGGCCGCCGCCCGACAGGCCGTCGCGCTTCGGGCTCCTGGTCGGCAGCCCTTTCGCACAAGCCTATGCCGGCTGCCTGGCATCCCTGGCCCAGGTCTGGTTGCTCTTGCGCACCTTCCTCAGCACACCTTGCCAGGTATGGCGGGTCAGGGCCGACGCCTCCATGGCGTCCAGCATCTTGCGGAAAAACGGCAGGGGGATGGAGAAAATCATCTCGTCGGTTTTGAGGAACTTGCGCGCCGAAAGGTCGAAGCCGCCGAGCACCGCGCGCTCCTCGCCGCGTTGCTGGTAGACCAGCGGCCAGGCGACCATGCTGCCGCAGCCGGCGCTGAAGGGGGAGACCACGGCCAGATGGCTGCCGGCGGCGTAGCAGGCGAGGGAGTGCAGGCCGTTTATGACCTCGGGCCGGGCGAAGAAGACGACCACGAGGGGCTCCTCGCCCGGGGCGAAGGCCTCCAGCGGCTTGAACACGCAGTATTTGCCCGTGGCCGGCGGCGGCGCGCAGTCCTCCATGAAGGCACGCATGGTTTGCGGGCTCGGCAGGTAATGCTCCCCTTCGAACGGGGTCCCGGGAATGCCCGTGGAGACGTACAGGATATTCGTCTCCAGATAGGGACTGTACAGGCCGGTATAAAAGCCGCCTCCCAGGCAGCCGCAGGCCTCGTGGCTGATCCAGGCCGCCTTGCGCTTGTTGCGGGCCAGCCACACCTTGCCCATGACGCAGGCGAAGGTGTCGCCGAAGGCGCGGCCCCAGTCGATCTCCCCGGCCGCCTCCCGCTCCCGGCTGAAGAGCTCCCCGGGCTTGGGGCCGAAGCCGTCCTCGGGCTTGTCGTCGGAGTAATACACGCCCAGCGGGCCTTCCTCATGTTCCAAGAGCTCCTGCAGGCGCAGGGTCTTTTTCCGCACGGTCTCCATCGGGTTTCTCCTTTGCATCGGGTGCTGCTGCTTGCGTCGGGTACGGCGCATGGTCCCCCAGGCGGCGAAGCGCGCCGGGACTCACTTGTCGATCCCCAGCAGGGTCTCCTTGACCGTGGCCAGCACGCGCAGGCACACGTCGCGGTCCTGCGGCGGCACCGCCGCCAGGGCCGCGTCCAGGACTTCCCGGGTCACGGCCCGGCTGCCTTCCCTGATTCCCATCGCCTTGTCGGTGGCGGAGACGATCTTTCGCCGGGCGTTTTCGGGGTCCGGCCGGCGGCGGATCAGGCCCTTGCGCTCCATGCCGGCCAGCACGCGGCTCATGCTGGACTTGTCCACGCAGGCGACTTGGGCCAGCTCGTCCTGGGAGCGGCCGTCGCGGTTCCAGAGCTGGAGCAGGACGCCCCACTGCTCGGCCGTGAGGTCGATGCCCGCTTGGACCATCTTTCGGCGAAGCGAAGCGCACAGCAGGCGGTTGGCGGTGATGGTCATGAAGCCCAGGGACTGCTCGGGGTCGAAAAAGAGGTCATCCATGGGACAGATGTAAATACAACAGTTGTTGATGTCAACTGAGAGGGCCAGGGGCGGGCGAGCCCGGAAACGACGAAGCCCCCCGCGACGGCGTCGCGAGGGGCTTTGGCGTGGCAGGCCGAGGCCCTAGCGGGCCACGTCCTGGGCGAAGTCGTCGATCCAGTAGATGCGGTCCGCCCGGCACTGCAGGTCGGTGGACACGCCGTTTTTGAAGACCAGCAGTTCGAAGCGCTTGTTTTTTTCCGTGAGGTACTCCACGGCGTCGAGCAAATCGCTGTCGCCGGAGGAGAGGATCAGCGTGTCGTAGTTCTCGATGTGGGTCAGGGCCAGGGTGGCCAGGCCCACGTCCACGCCTTTTTGCTGTTCGCGGCTCAGGCGGTGCTTGTGGTCGTTGGGGCAGGTGACCGGCACCTTGCGGCGGCACTGCTCGCAGTAGAGGTCGGTGATCTCGCTCGAGCGCAATTCGTAGAGCTTGGTGATGATTTTCGGGCCGAGCGGCGGGGCGCTGCGCATCCAGTTGTAGAAGGCGACCTGGGCGTCAGGCGTGGGATTCGGCACGGAATTGAGATAATACGCTCTCCAAAGAGGACCCTCGGATTCCAGCTTGTTTCTCAGTTTGACGTAATCGATGCTATAATCGCGACTATAAATGGATTGTCCACGATACATGTAGCCGGCGTCGATCAACCAGAGTTTGCGATCCATCATAGGCGTTCCTTTTTTTGTTGTCCGTTCTCGTTGTGAGTTTAGTGGCATTGCGACAGGCGACGATCATAGCCGTTCTTTTTACTATACAACAAATCAGACTGTGAGGAAGGAAAATTTGTGTCGGTAATTACTCTTTCTTTTCAATATATTAGGTGTTTTTTAGCAGGCGGGGCCTGTTTGCCGCGCACGCGCTGAAAAGGCTGCGGCCATCTGCCCGGGGCCGGGCAGAACGCCGCGCGCCGCGCCGTCGGTCAGGGGGCAGGGAGGACGCCAGCCGCCGGGGAAGCCCGGAACGTGGACTAGCCCGGTCTTACGAGGGGATCGCGCGGGCTCGCGGAGAGGGAGCCGCGCCCTGCTCCCCGCCGTCGCCGGGCCGACGGATCGTTCCGGGCGCAGGCGGGGTTCCGACCCCGGGCGGCCCTCTCCGGGCGCTTCGGGCATGGGGAAGCGGTATGCCCAGTTCGGACGTCGGGGCTGCGGCCGGCCCGGGCATGGGCGGGAAACGGGAAAGGCCCGGCGCGGGGTCGGCCCCGCGCCGGGGGAGGGGGAATCAGGCTTTGCGCATGGTCACCCACACGCCGTAGGCGTCCTTGGTCACGGCGGCGTCGCCAATGCCGGCCTCGGCCAGGACGCGGGGCAGGTAGCCCTCGGCCTTCCAGTCGTTGCGCGTGTCCTTGGCCCCGTCGCCGGTCCATTTGGGCCGCATGGCGCGCACCTCCTCGATGGGCTGGTAGCGGCTGAAGCCGCAGCCCACCATGCCCGCCCCGCCCGGGGCCAGCACGCGGTAAAGCTCGGCGAAGGCGGCCACGTGGTCCTCCCAGAAAGGCACCGAGCCCCGGCTGATGAGCAGGTCCACGGACCCGCTCTCCAGGGGGATGGCCGTCACGTCGGCCTCGAGGAACCGGAAGCGGTTCTCGGGCAGGCCGTGGCGGACGACGTTTTCCCGGGCCATGTCCAGCACCTCGGGCTTGGCGTCGAGGCCGATCATGGACAGGGGCGTGATCTTGGCCAACTCGATGATGACCGCGGCGCTGCCCGTGCCGACGTCCAGGCACACGCCTTGGGAAACGCCCAGGTCCTCCACGATCTGGCGGGCCAGCAGCGGATACATGGGGGCGAAGCGGTGGTTGGCGTCGTAGATGTAGAATTCCCGGTCGAAAGTCGGTTCGCTCATGACAACTCCTTGATCTTGGAACATCCGGGGAAGGCGGGTCAGGGCGCGGCGGGCCTGTCGCCGCGAAGCAGGGCGTCGGCGGCCTGGTCGGTCAGCTCCACCTGCAGGAAGAGTTTGTAGAACTCCTTGGTTTCCTTGACCATGTCATAGGAGAAAACCTCGGGGTAGAGGGCGCTGGCCAGCCATTTGAGGCACAACAGCCGCATGAACGAGGGCGGCCGGTCGAACCAGCCGAAGGGCGTGTCCGGCAAGAGCAGCACCCGTCCGGTCTTGACCGCCGGAATCTCGCTCCAGGCCGGCGAGGTCAGGATCATGTCGCGGCACTTGGCGTCCTGGGCCAGGATGACCTGCGGCGCGTAGCCGACCACGGTCTCCATGCTCACCCGGTCCATGCCGTACCGCTCGGACTGGGGCTTGGCGTGGACGTTGACGCCCCCGGCCAGGCCCAGGACCAGGGTGTGGAAGGAGTCCGCGCCGTCGGTGAAAAGCCCGTCCCCGCCCTCGGCGTAGTAGACGGTCAGGCGCTTGTCCCGGGGGATGGCCGCCAGGCCACGGCGCACCTGCTCCAGGGCGTCGTCGGCCCAGGCGGCGAGCTTTTCGGCCCGCTCCCGGCGACCCAGCGCCGCGCCGAGCAGGCGCAGGGCGGCCGGATACTGCCCCGGCGTCTCGCTTTCGATGGTCAGGACCGGGATGCGGTGCTCCTTGAAAAAGACGTTTATGGCCTCGTGGGGCTTGGCCATGGAGCCGCTGACCGCGAGCTGCGGCCTGGCCGCCAGGATGGCTGCCTTGTCCGGAGTCTCGTTTCTGCCGAAAAAGCCGCCGAGCACGGGCAGGTGGGCGGCGCACGGCGGCAGGTAGCCGGCCGTGGGCGGGTAGGGCGGGTAGTTCCAGCCGGCGAGCAAACAGGGATCGATGGCATAGACGAGCAGGGCGTCGGGCGGGGACAGGGCGTAGACGCGCGCGGGCGCGTCCGGCAGGGCGACCTTGCGGCCGGCCATGTCGGTGAGGGTGCGGCTTTCGGCCCGGCCGGGAGCGCCCAGGGCGGCGAGCAGGACCAGGAACAGGGCGAGGCGGGCGACGGACTGGCGCATGGGCGTTTCCTTGGTCGAGGCGTGCTCCGGCGGCCTGGCCGCGCGGGATGCCGGCAAGGATAGCCCGATCCGAGCAGGCCGGGCAACGGGACAGTGGTTTTCTTTGTTCTGTGATTCCAGAAGGATGAAACTCCATTTCCGGAGTGTGTCTGTCACGGAAATTCAAGAATGCAGGTGCTCGATTCTCCGGGAACGCAACGGCAAGCCTTGGCGATGACTACAGCCTGGAACGCGAAGAAAGGAAACGGTCAGAGCGCTTGGAAAAAGGGCGATGCGTGTTTTAGAGAGGCTCCAGTTGCTCAGTGCTGGAATAAGAAACGTCTGAAGGACGAATTCTAGGGGATGATGCGGATATGCCAAGACGATGAGCTGCCATTGTTTTCATATGATGTCGGTATTGAATGATCTCTAAAGATCAAAATTTTGTTTTCATGGCTATTTAGTAGGATATATTTTATTCATGACATGTTTTTAACAGACGCCGTGTCCGTGCCAAGTCAGGAGGCAGAAATATAATTCTTTGAATTCACTGACTATAAAAATTGAAAACGGTTTTGCTGTCAGTATGACCGTTTTGTAATCTTTCTCCCCGGGGACAGCCAAGACCCCGAAACGGCAACGCGCCCTTGGCTGGCAATGCAACACGCGTGAGGGAGAAAGCATGAAAAAATCGTTCGTCCTGGCAATGGCCTTCGCCGGACTCCTTGGGCTGGCCGCAGCGGCGGCCGCGGCCACCGAAGTACGCATGGTGGGCGACGCCCTGGTATACGGCGTCTATTACTCCAACCGCAATTTCACGGGCTGGAACGCCGCCACCTGGACCTCGGCCGGTTCCCCGGCCTACAAGGGCGCGGGGACCAAGACCGAGGAGAGCTTCCAGATCTGGGAGCGTTTCCGCGTGCGTACGGACTTCATCGCCAGCGAGGCCGTGAAGTTCCGTCTGGCCCTCAAGGTGGAAGACACCTGGGGCCACGGCACGTTCACCGCCGCCAACCCGAGCGCGGCGGTCATGCCCTACCAGGCCTTCCTGCAGTTCAAGGTCCCGGGCTGCCAGGCCACGGCCACGGCCGGCCTGCAACGGGTGGACCTGCCCCACAGCAAGCTCTTCTACGCCTCGCCGGTCTTCGGCGACAACATGGCCGCCCTGGTGGTCAAGTCTCCGCTCTACGACAAGACGCTCTCGGTGGTGGCCGGCTTCGGGCGGCTCATCGACACCAACCGCACCTTCGACACGACCACCACGCAGGTCGCGGACGAGCTCGACGCCTACTTCCTGGCCCTGCCCGTGACCGTGGACGGCTTCGCGGCCACGCCCTGGGCCGCCGTGGCCGTGGCCGGGCGCAACGCCAACTACTACACCAACAAGAGCTCCCAGTACGGCTCGTCCTACTACGTGGACAACCTGGCCTCGGCCGGGACGCTCCTGTCCCCGGCCCTGTGGGAAAACGACCAGAACGCCTTCTGGTGGGCCGGCGGCGCCTTCGAGGTCAGCGCCCTGGATCCGGTCCGGTTCTACGCCGACGTGATCTACGGGGCCGGCGCGCAAAGCGACCGCAAAAAAAACCGCCGGGAAGGCTGGTTCCTCGACTTCGGCGCGGACTATACGGGCTGGGACGTGCTCACGCCCAAGGTCTTCGGTTGGTGGTCCACCGGCGAGGACAAATCCACCATGAACGGCTCCGAGCGCATGCCCATGGTGCGGCCCAACTGGGGCGCGGGCAACGGCTTCCTCTTCGACGACAGCCAGGAGCTGGTCAAGGACTCCAACGTGGGCATGAGCCCGGTGGGTTCCTGGGGCCTCGGGGCGAGCCTGGACAACATGAGCTTCGTGGAGAAGCTGACCCACCGCCTGACGGCGACCTACGTGGGGGGCACCAACTCCTCCCGGGCCATCCGTAACCTCAACGACGTGCTGGGCAGCAATCCCTACTTCCAGATGGGCCGCGACCTGACCGTCGACGAGCACGTCATCGGCGTCAACTTCGATACGAAATACATGATCTACCAAAACCTGGCCGCGGTGGTGGAGACGGGCTGGGCCCACGGCGAATTCCAGCAGAGCGTCTGGGGGCATCGCCTGGTCAGCCAGTCCCGAGACGGGGACACCTGGAAGGCCGCCTTCGGCCTGTCCTACAAGTTCTAGCGCGGCGTCACTGGGGATGGGCGAGTCTTCATCCAGATAACGCAACATCCAACGCACGTGTCCACGGCATGCGCCAGCGCGTGTTCCGTGGGCGCGGCACCAGACCGTCTCCGCCCTGGCGGAGGCATTCGCGCGTTGCCCGTCGCGGCCGCGTCCCTGGGGCGCGGCCGCGTTTCGTTTGCGGCGGGGGGGCGGCGAGCGCAAAAAAAAGGCCGGGACATGCGTCCCGGCCTTTGCTGACCGTGTACGGCTGGCAGCCCTGTCACGACGCCCCAAAGCCGCGCATGCGCGGGGCGGGCATGGTCAGGTCGGCGAGCCGATGGGCGTGGGGCCTACCAGCGGCCGCCACCGCCGCCGTAACCGCCGCCGCCGCCGCGACGGCCACCGCCGCCGCCGCCGCCGGAGCGGGGCTTTTCCTGGGCCTCGTTGACCTTCAAGGTGCGGCCGCCGAGTTCCTTGCCGTCCAGAGCCTGGATGGCAGCGCTGGCGCCCGCGTCATCCATCTCCACGAAGCCGAAGCCGCGCAGACGGCCGGTTTCCCGGTCGGTGATGAGGTTGACGCTGATCACTTCGCCGTAAGGGGCGAAATGGTCGCGGACGTCGTCTTCCGTGGAGGAGAAGGACAGGTTGCCAACATAAAGTTTCTTCGACATGTACTGTAGCTCCGGTCTTGGCATGGTCTTTATCGGCGGGTTGGGGGATCGACTTCCATCAGGTCCAAGCGGCGAATATAAAGCATGCGCGTTGGTGATAATGTCTCATTTTACACGGACCGGATACAAACACAACAAATATATGCCGGGCGGCAGAGAATTTTTTCCTGAAATCCCGAGGTCGGACCGTATGGAAAGCGCCTGCCGGGCGGCGGGACCCGAATCGCCTCAGCCGAGCAGGCCGTAGCCCACGGTCACGGCCAGGACGCTCGCCGCGCGCAGGGCCTGGTTGTGCACGATGAGCCGCGCCGCGTTTCTCGGCGAGAAGATGCCGGCGTAATAGGGGAACTGGTGGCGGAAGGCCCGCATGGGCGTGGACAGGATGTTGCCGATCAGAAGCGCCAGCACCACCTGCCGGGTGCTCAGGTCGCCGGCCCCGAGCATGGCCCCGGCCGCGGCCAGGCCGGCGGTGAACTCCGCCACCACCTGGAACATGACGATGCTCACGGCCTGCGGGGTCATGAAGGACAGGAAGGCGAGGTGCTGGGACAGCCATTTCTCCATGGCGGCGAAGGCTCCGAGCACGGCCAGGTAGTGGATGCCTATGTAGATGGGCACGGTGAAAAGGACCATGGAGCGGATGCGGCGCTTGAAGCGCGAAAGCGCCTTTGTCACGGCCTTTTTCCAGGAGAAGCCGTCCTCCTTGAGGTGGCAGACCAGGCAGCCCTCGGGCAGGGGCGGCAGGAGGAGGCGGCCGTAGCACAGGATGGCGGCGGTGCGCAGCAGGGCGGCGAGCAGGGTGAGGCCGACGTAGACGAGGGACGGCCGCGTGCCGAGGAAGGGCACGGTGATGAAAAACATCTGCGGCAGGTGCAGGAAGTAGGTGGGCAGGCTGTTGAAGAGGTTGGCCAGGACGAGTTCCTTGTCCGTGAGCTTGCCGGCGGCGTAGGCCTCGGCGAGCAGCGAGTTGGCGGCCAGTCCCGAGAAGAAGGCCATGGAGAAGCTCGCGCCGACCACATCCTTGAGGTGTCCCAGGCGGATGACCGGCGCGGCCAGCCGTGCCAGGAAGCGCGTCCAGTTGAGGGCCTCGATGAGGTTGGCCACGAGCAGGCCCAGGGCCAGGGAAGCGAGCAGGCGGAGCAGGGGCCACAGCAGGGAGTGCCAGAGGTGCGCGATGTCCATGGTGGCGCAGCTATAGTCGGGCCCCCGTGGTTTGGGAAGTCCGGGGCAAGTTTTTTTCGCGGTTTTTGAAAAAGAAATTGACAGGGCGTCGGCAGAGGCATAAATACATTCTTCCCGTGTGGGCCGTTAACTCAGACGGTAGAGTATCTGCCTTTTAAGCAGAGAGTCGCTGGTTCGAGCCCAGCACGGCCCACCAGCAGCGTCCGTCCCCATCGTCTAGTGGCCTAGGACGGCGGCC